>JAZGGN010000191.1:0-4573 GCA_036480475.1 Gammaproteobacteria bacterium | reverse complement strand
TAACAGTAAATGCGGTTGCACATGCTGGCCCTTATTGGCAAGGTATGCAGTTGCCAACGCCAATTGCAACGGGGTTGATAAAGTAAAGCCCTGACCAATCCCGGTGATAATAGTATCACCAGGAAACCAGCTTTCACCATTGTACTGTCGCTTCCATGCCGGATTTGGCACTAAACCCACTTGCTCTTCCATTAGATCAATTCCTGTTTTTTTACCGAAACCAAAAGCTGTTAAGATGTCATACATGGGGTCGATCCCCATCATGTTCGCTAACTCATAAAAAAACGTGTCGCAGGAAGCAACAATGGCTCGGTGCAAATTAATCCAACCATGACCATCACGTTTCCAATCACGGTAACGTCGACTGCTATTGGGGAATTGAAACCAGCCACGATCGTAAACTTCATAATCAAGAGAAACAATATTGGCATCCAATGCTTGTATCGCAATAAACGGTTTGATAGTAGAGGCGAGCGGATATTGTCCGCGGATTGTACGATTGAATAATGGCCTGTAAGTGGAGGTGAGTAAGGTATCATATTCTGCCTGGCTGAAACCTTGCACAAATAAATTGGGATCAAAATTGGGTTTGCTTACCATCGCCAACACTTCGCCACTGCGAGGATCCAAAGCGATCACCGCGCCACGTAATTCCCCCATGGCCTCATCAGCCGCAATCTGCAAATTACTGTCCAGCGTTAAATAAATGTCATTACCCGGTTGTGGTGCAACACGATCTAAGACCCTAACAACACGACCACTGGCATCTTTTTCGGCTTCTTCATGGCCCGTTCGTCCATGTAATAGTTTCTCATAATACCTTTCAATGCCTATCTTGCCAATAAAATCAGTAGCTTGATAATCGAATGCATCAACTTCCTCTAAATCTTTTTCATTGATCCGTCCGATATAACCTAAGACATGACCAAAAGCACCACCTAAAGGATAAGTACGCATGAGATCCGCTTGCACTAAAACGCCGGGGAAACGATGCTGATTGACGGCCAGTTGCGCAACGTCTGCTTCACTTAATTTAAAGCGGATAGGTACGGGTTCCGACTTACGCCGATGTTGTGCTTGTTGCTTAAATAAAGTGATTTCTACCTCACTCAAATTGATGATTGCATTCAATTGCTCAATTGTTTCTTCGATATCCTCAATTTTTTCGGGAATGATGACCAAACTGAAGGTCGGAATATTTTCTGCTAATACAATCCCATTGCGATCATAGATCACCCCTCGCTGTGGTGAAATGGGTAAAATAGAAATTTGATTTTTAGCTGATAGGGTTGTATAACGCTCATTCTGATAGATCTGCAGATAATACAAACGCGAAAAAATCATCAGTGATAATACAACCACAATAACCACAGCAGCACTGATGCGTTTCTTCAATAAGTGGTGGATCCCAGCCGGACTAAGATGGATCTTGCGCATTAATTATCTCTTTTGACTCAGGATTACGAAGCGCACTGAAGTTTAACGATGGTAAGGAAACCCTTTCACCACGCTCCAGGCCCGATAAAGTGTTTCTATCAATATTACCCGCACCAGCATATGAGGTAAAGTAAGCGCAGATAAAGACCATCGTTTATCTGCCCTATCTAAGCAAGCTGGCGCCAAACCCTCAGGCCCACCAATCACAAAATTAACATCCCGACCTTGCTGCATCCAAGCATTTAATTGGGTCACTAGAACCGGGGTTGACCAAGATTGTCCTTGTACATCTAAGGCAATAGCCAAACTATTGCTGGCGATATGCTTCAACATATCCGTACCTTCCTGATGCATTAAGCGATTAATATCCGCCGTACTTGTACGTTTGCGCAAAGGGATTTCAGTTAAACGCACATTAAGCTCCGCTGAGAAACGTTTCGCATAGTCTACAAAAGCTTCACTGACCCAAACAGGTGGACGTTGACCAACCGCAATAATGTTAAGCTTCATGCGCTACATCTTCTCCACTCACCCAGAGTTTTTCCAAGCTGTAATAATCTCGGACTTCAGGTAACATGATGTGTACCACAGCATCATTTGCATCAACTAATACCCATTCACTTGCAGGCAAACCCGCAATGCTGGCTGGCTGATGCGCCTGCGCTTTCAAATTCTCAATCAAGCGTTGTGCAATCGCCTTCACATGGCGGGTAGAACGACCACTGCAAATGATCATATGATCCGTCACCGTTGTTAATTGACGCACATCGAGATCTACAATATCTATTGCCTGTAGATCTTCAAGCGTTGCCATAATCAATTCTATGATTTCTTTTTCCTGTGTATTACTCATAAATAAAGCCTTTTCTCTTGTATATACTGATAAACTGCCTCGGGCAAAAATGCTTCTACCTTTTTTCCCTGCGCAATATGCTGGCGAATTTTGCTGGAGGAGACATCGACCGGTGTTAAACACTGAAAGTTAATATAACCTGCCGGCTGTGCCAATAATAAACCCACATCTTCAACCTTATGCGCGCTGACTAATTGTGCCACCTCATCTTTCTCTGGCAAATTATAATCTGCGCGGTTAATCACAATAAAATGCGCCAGTTTAATTAACGCCTGGTACTTATACCAGCGTGACAGGCTCAGCAGGGCATCCATACCAATAATCAAGCACAGCGAACTTTGCGGATAGTCTTGTCGTAAAGAATATAAAGTCTCAAACATATAAGAGGGCGTATCGCGATCTAACTCTCTTGTGTCTACAGACAATTTCTTTTCATTTTCTAAAGCCAAGTGTAACATCGCTAAGCGCTGTTCAACTGACGCACTGGCACGTTTCAGTAAGGGTTGTTTGCACGGTAAAAATCGCATCTCATTAAAATTGACAAGATCCAGCAGCTCCCGCGCCATTGCAATATGTCCACAATGAACCGGGTCAAAAGTACCACCAAAGATCCCAAGCAAACCAGAACTCATCGTCGTTTTGCCGCCAATAAATGAACCCCTGCAAGCGCTAAATAGAGTTGCAATAATTCTTGCCACACGTGCGCAACCTTAACACCTTTAATGACTTCATCAACCTTTTTAGCACCACGCAATAAACGATAAAAAAACTGAGTTGAGTATTTGGCTAAAACCTGGCGGAATAGTTGCTGGCGTTGATAATGAACATGGTAGCTTTGACATAGATCTTCAAAACGTTTGCCCTGCTTCATATCATATGAAACATGAGCCAGGAGTCGTAACTCCCGCGCAATGGCCCATAAGACAATGGCCGGTTCAATCCTCGCCTGCTGCAAACTATGGCTGATCATCACGACACGTTCAGCATCACCTGTCAGCGCACTATCGAGCAATTGAAACACATTAAAATGCGCTGTATTATGAATCGTTTTGCTCACCTCATCGAGGCTTAAATGCCCTGCACCATAAGATAAATATAGTTTTTCAACCGCTTGATCCGCCGCTAATAAATTACCCTCCACTGATCCGACCAGTAATTCAATCGCCACAGGATCAGCGGTCATCTGCAAGTCCTGTAAGCGTTGAGTGATCCACTGCGGCATTTGCTTGCGATCAATGGGCCAAATTTGCACGACAACGCCCTCATTTTCTATCGCTTTAAACCACTTGGCAGTCGTACTGCGCGCTTCCAGCTTAGGCATCACCACCAGCACACATAAATCAGTATCAATCGCCTGACAATACGCCAGTAAAGCTTTACTCCCCTTCGCGCCGACCCCATTTTTGCTCAAGCGTAATTCCAGTAAGCGTTTTTGACTGAACAGTGATAAAGAACGTGCCTGACGCCAGAACAAATTCCAATCAAAATTCGCTTCAACCGTCAGCACTTGACGCTCACCATAGCCACACTGATCTGCCTTCTCACGCACGCCCATACAAGATTCTTGCACAAGTAAAGGTTCATCACCACTGATCAAATAAATGGGGGCAAGTGTTTTTTGCAAATGTGTTTTTAGGGCACTTTGCTGCAATTTCATGAGGCTGCTGCCCTTTCCAAAGCCCGAACCGTGCCTAATGAGGTCAATTGACTCATTATGCTCACCACCATTTCCTGACGCATTTCACGCATATAAGTCACTTGCTCATTGGTTGCACCCAGCAATTGGCTGATCGGAACAACCAAACTACGCCGTGTTGACAAGCGTCGTGGTCCCACTAAGATCTTACCCTCCGTATCTTGTATCTGGAACATCACACTGAAGGAGACCATGTATTGGCGTGTATCATCAGCACTGCTGACTCCTCCCATTTCTTCGCCCACTTCCTCATCAAAAACATAGAGCATAAATGGCGCAGTCGTTGGCGGTTCAACCACCGTAATACCACGATTACGCAAAGCGGTCGCCAACGCTTGCGTAAAATTTGAATACGGATCGTCGCTGTTCAACGCTAATACTTGCAGTTCTTCTGGGATGGGTTGACGACCACGCAGGTAAAACCCACAACTTATTAACGTCAATGACAGTAAAACAACAGTAATGTTTAATAATAGTCTTTTCATTGTCGCCTTATTCTAATAATATTGCAGCAAGATTGGAAGTATACTTGTTACCCATTTAAAGAGGGCAGTTAAGAAGGAGTTAAAATCATGACAGTAGCCAAT
>JAZGGN010000190.1:0-2318 GCA_036480475.1 Gammaproteobacteria bacterium | reverse complement strand
TCCATCGTTTTAATAAATCGCAGCAGGATGCATTTCTACCTTTTGTTGAAGATGGCACCATTATTTTTATCGGATCGACCACTGAAAATCCTTCTTTTGCCTTAAATAATGCTTTGCTTTCGCGTGCGCGTGTTTATGTGCTCAAACGTTTATTAGATGCTGATCTGTTAATGTTGATCCAACGTTGTTTGCAGCAGAGTGATCCAATAGATTTTCCAGAAGCTTTACAAATACAATTAGCCCAGTCGGCGGATGGCGATGCGCGTGCTTGTATTAACAGTATGGAAATTGCTTTGCAATTGGCGAGCCTGCGTGGTGCACCTTTGTCGATTGATGAAGAAATTTTGCAGCAAGTGCTCACCGAGGGTGTGCGTCGTTTTGATAAACAAGGTGAAGAATTTTATGATCAAATTTCTGCTTTGCACAAGGCTGTGCGTGGATCGTCACCAGATGCAGCACTTTACTGGTTAGCACGTATGATTGATGGTGGCTGTGATCTGCAATATTTGGCGCGGCGGATCGTGCGCATGGCGAGTGAAGATATAGGTAATGCAGATCCACGAGGCTTAGAGATCGCTTTAAATGCCTGGCAAGTATATGATCGTCTAGGCAGTCCAGAAGGCGAGTTGGCTTTGGCACAAGCCGTCGTGTATTTAGCAGTTGCGGCTAAAAGTAATGCGGTGTATACAGCGTTTCAACAAGCGATGGCAGAGGTTAAAAAACACGGTTCATTGCCGGTGCCCCTGCATTTACGTAATGCACCAACAAAATTAATGCGCAATTTAGAGTATGGCAAAGCCTACCGTTATGCCCATGATGAAGCCCATGGCTATGCAGCGGGAGAAAATTATTTCCCTGAAGAAATGTCAACGGTACAATACTATAAACCGGTCGATCGTGGTTTAGAGCAAAAGATCAAAGAGAAGTTGGCTTGGTTATGTCAGTTAGATCAGGAGAGAAAATAGCGTGAATATACTCTATGTTGCACTGGGCGGCAGTATCGGTGCCGTATGTCGCTATAGCTTGTCATTGTGGGTCCATCGTCTATTTGGTATCAATTTTCCTTATGGTACTTTGGTTGTTAATGTGCTCGGGGCATTTCTAGTGGGTTTGCTTGCGCTTATATTAATGGAACGTATGAGCTTGAGTATGGAAATGCGCGGTGTGCTGATCATTGGCTTTTTAGGGGCGTTTACAACGTTCTCGACCTTTTCTTACGAGACGCTGGTATTGTTTCAGCAAGCCAGTTATTTATTGGCACTATTGAATATATTACTTAATGTTTTACTGTGCCTACTATTTGTTTGGTTTGGCGTGGTTGTGGGGCGATTATTGATTAATATATGATATATGGGGCGGGTTAAAACGGACTTTAAATGTTTAATTAACTGAATTTTAACGATTTTTTAGGGTGATGACTTCCGACTGTTTTTGCATCCATATGAAAATGGTCGCGACCGTTTTTACGTCCATATGAGAACGGTCGCGACCATTTTCATATGGATAGTGTGATTTTCACATCTTTGTTGTATACTGAATAAATGACAAAATTATTTGAAATCAGAAAGTAAGATGATTAATCGACTCTATGAAGCCATTATTTTGGACCATTTCCATCATAATAATCAAATGTTGTTTCTTGTAGGTCCGCGACAAGTAGGCAAAACAACAATTGCCAAAAAAATAAGCAAAAAGTGGGATAATTATACTTATATGAATTGGGACGACATGGATGACCGTGCACTGATTTTATCTGGACAGCAGCGTTTGGCTGAAGCAAAGAAAATTTCTACTTTAAAATCGCACAAATTCCTTATTATTTTTGACGAAATCCATAAATATCCTGAATGGAAAAATTATTTAAAAGGTTTTTACGATAAGTACAAAGACCTGACTGATATTATTGTTACTGGCAGTGCACAGCTCGATACCATGCAAAAAGGTGGTGATAGTTTGATGGGGCGTTATTTTAATCTACGTATTCATCCATTATCAGTGGCTGAGTGTATTGATACGAATTTCACAGAGTCTTTAATTAGGCCACCGAAACCTTTAAGTACAGAAAAATTTGCATTACTGCAACAATATGGCGGCTTCCCTGATCCTTTTTTAAAGGCTAAAGACAGGTTTCATAAGCAATGGAGTCAAACACGAGAGCAGCAATTATTGCGTGAAGATGTGCGTGATTTAAGTCATGTGCAGGAATTATCACGCTTGAGCATGTTAACATCATTATTACGCGATCATTGCGGTAAACTTGTTAATTATACCAGTTTCGCAGGTGTGATTGGCGTTAGCTCTGAAACTATAAAACGATG
>JAZGGN010000189.1:0-5969 GCA_036480475.1 Gammaproteobacteria bacterium | reverse complement strand
TAAAAATCGCGCTAAAGCCATGTCACTATTGCAAGCAAAATTATTATCGCAAGCACAAAATAAACAAAAGCAAGAACAAGCCAGCACACGCAGACTTTTGGTTGGATCAGGCGATCGTTCTGAGCGGATCCGCACCTATAATTTTCCACAAGGACGGATCACCGATCATCGCATTAATTTAACCTTATACAAGCTCAGTGAAGTGTTATCTGGCGAATTAGATCAAGTCATTCAACCCTTGATCAATGAAGATCATGCCGACCAACTCGCCGCACTCGGAGATGAGTAATGCCTTGTATTAATACGATTTTACAAACCAGCCAACACGCATTGAAAACTTGTAGCAACAGTCCTGAATTAGATGGACAACTATTATTAGCGCATTGTTTACACGTCGATCGCGGTTTTCTTTTCACTTGGCCAGATAAAAAAATTGCAGATACAACCTATAAGAACTATCAAGATCTATTTGCCAGACGTCTACAAGGCGAGCCGATCGCTTATCTTCTTGGTCACGCTTCATTTTGGTCGCTTGATCTTAAAGTCACTGCAGACACTTTGATCCCACGACCAGAAACTGAAATTTTGGTAGAGTTAATATTAGCACGTTTACCCGAAAATGAAGCCCTTAAAATTTTGGACTTAGGGACAGGTTCGGGCGCCATCGCTTTAGCCCTTGCCAAAGAACGCCCGCAGTGGTCGATCCTGGCAACGGATATTTCAACCGCCGCTTTGAAAGTCGCGGAATATAATCGGCAGAATTTAAATTTATCCAATGTCAGCTTTGTCGAAAGCCATTGGCTGGACCAAGTGCCCAAACAAGCTTTTGATGCCATTGTCAGCAACCCACCTTATATTGATCCCGAGGATCTATGCCTACATCAAGATGGCCTACACTTTGAGCCTCAGATGGCCTTAGGATCAGAAAATCATGGCCTGGCTGATTTAAGCCACATTATCGCAACAGCCAGTCAATTTTTATCACTCGGTGGCACCTTGGCGGTTGAGCATGGTTACGAACAACAATCACAGGTCTGCCAATTAATGAGACAAGCTGGATTTGCTAAGGTAGAAGCCCATAAAGATTTGGCCAAAAATCCCAGAGTCGTTATCGCAAAAACCCATGAAAACAATCCCTAAAAAAATCGCTCTCATTACAGGTGCTGCACGCCGTATTGGCGCTGAAATCGCCGGCTATCTACACAATAAAGATATTAATGTTGTGATCCACTACCATCATTCTCAAGCCGAGGCAAAACAACTGTGTCAAACGCTCAATAAAAAGCGCGCAAATTCGGCTTGCGCCTTGGCGGCGGATCTAAACGATACGCAACAAATTAGCCTGTTGGCTAAACAAGCCATTGCCCATTGGGGACGCTTAGATGTGCTCGTTAACAATGCCTCGACCTTTTTTAGCACTGATTTTCATACCGCAACAGCAAGCCAGTGGGATCAATGCTTTAACACCAATCTCAAAGCACCATTCTTTTTGAGCCAAGCCCTAGCAGACAGTTTAAAAAAACATGCTGGCTGTATCGTCAATATCGCTGATATTCACGCACTCAAGCCACTACATCATTATTCATTTTATTCGATGGCCAAAGCAGGCTTAGTGATGATGACCCAAAGCTTAGCCAAAACGCTTGCGCCTGAGATCCGCGTCAATGCCATTGCACCAGGCAGTACCCTTTGGCCTGAAGGGGATAACCAATTGAATGACCATGCAAAAACAAAGATCATCGCTAAAATACCACTACAACAACAAGGATCACCGACACATATCGCCCATACCGTAGACTTCCTCATTGAAAATAGCCACATCACGGGCCAAGTGATTACCGTGGATGGTGGCCGTTCAATAAAATAATATGTAAATCATATGTTACTTTGTCTAATAATATATAATAAATGTGGTAAAGTACCATACCTTCTAATTTTTTAGTGATGTCTTGTAAGAATATGTCGTAACTGCGTGAATATTTTTATTTAGCTTCAATATCAGTTAAGTCGTCATTTAAACGCCAATTATCCAGCTAACCATAAACAATTATGAGAAAAGATGTAGGAGATGATCGTTTGCATTGCTGTGTTATTGGGGAAGGTGCTCTAGCTCAGCGCTGTAGCGCTTATTTAATAGAACAAGGATACCACTTACTAGGAATAGTCTCTGCAGACCAAACACTATGTGCTTGGGCACGCGACGAAAATATAAGCTGTTTTAGCAGGATGAGCGAGCTTTTAGGCTCAGACGCATCACCCCCCATTGATTATTTGTTTAGCATTGTTAACGCTCAAATTGTACCACCAGAGCAATTATGCTTGGCCCGTAAGGGCGCTTTTAACTATCATGACAGTTTGTTACCACGTTATGCGGGAGTCCATGCGACTTCATGGGCGCTATTGCAGGGTGAAAGCCAACATGGCATTAGTTGGCATCGAATGAACCGCGGCATTGATACGGGTGAAGTTATCATCCAAAAGTCCATTGCGATTTGTAAGGAAGAAACCGCACTAAGTTTAAATATCAAATGCCATGAAGCTGGGTTTGATGGCTTTATAGAGTTAATCACAGCTTTAGAGACTGAAAAAACGCAGGATCAAATTCAAGATATAAGCCAACGCAGTTACTATGGTCGATACCAAAAGCCACCTGTCAACGGGATCATTGATTGGCAAAATAGTGCTGAAGCCATCTTACGTTTATACCGTGCATGCCAGTATGGTCATCATCCGAATGATTTTACCAGCACAAAACTGTTCGTAGGTGCGCGTTACTACATCATTAGTGAAATGCAGCAGATGGCAGCAACTAAAGGTGGTGTTCCCGGAAAAATTGTTGACATAGATGAGCTAGGGGTGCGTATTGCCACGAAGCAAGGTGATATTTTCATTAGCGCAGTATACACGCCAACGGGACAGACATTAACAATTGAAGATTGGATCAAGCAAGCGCAGCTTAAAATCGGGTTTAAATTACCGCTACTGAATCAACGCGAGCAACACCACCTTCACCAACAAGCCGAAAGTTTATCTCGACACGAACCTTACTGGGTTAAGCAACTGATCCAGGCAGAGCTTTTAAAACTACCGTATTTAGAAGCAGTGAACTTACGTGATGTGACTACGTGTCAAAGCACATTTACGCTTAAGCACCTACCAACCATGCTCAATAACCAAAAAGTTGAGCCCACTGTATTCATGCTTAGCTTGTGGCTGGTTTATTTATACCGCATTCACAATTATCAAAACTTCACTTTAGGATACAGTGAGGAAGCACTACACCAAGCAGACGCACTTGCTGCGACGATTCGACCCTTGACGGTACAACTTAAGCCTCAGCAATCATTCGTGGACGTTCTTGTTTGTGTACAACAAGCATTAACACAGATAAAGCAGCACCAAACTTATATGCAAGATGTGTGGGTACGCTACCCTAGTCTACAAGACAAAGGTGCGCTGCTGCCTTGGCCTTGTGTGGTAGATATAGTAGAAGGCAAACAAAGTGTAAAGCTAGATACTCCCTTTGTGCTGGCCATTGATGTGCAGCAACAACGTTATCGAATGAGTTTACAATGGCCCAAAGCGCAAGTTACACAAGGCAAGCAAGTTTTGCGACAAATGCAAGGACACATTAAGCAACTCTACCAATCTGTATTGACACAGCCACAGAAAACTTTACCTGTTTTAGATTTATTAACACCGACAGAGACCAAGCAACTGCTTAGCTGGGGGCAAGGGCCTGAGCCTGAAAGCGATGTATCTTACTTGAGAAAAACCATTGCACAATTGTTTGCTGAGCAAGTGCAAAAAAATCCAGATGCGACAGCAATACTCTACCAAGACGAGTGTATAAGTTATCGAAATTTAAATGACACGGCCAACCGACTGAGTCATTATTTGCGTACACAAGGGGTAAAACCGCAAACGGCGGTGGGGATTTATTTTTATCGTTGCCCACAAGCGATTATAGCAATGTTAGCGATAGTTAAGCTGGGTGCTTATTATGTTCCGATTGATCCAAATTACCCAGCAGAGCGGATAAAGTTTATGCTGGTCGATGCCAATATAAAAGTAGTGCTGACACGAGCTGGACACCAAGAAAAAATAGAAGCCCTCGATTTAAAGTCAGACGCGGTTAACTGGGTCATGGTTGATGAGCCTATGGTAATGGATAACGATCCAGTGCCTGAGATAACTTATCAGGGCAATGCCGAAGATATCACCTATCTAATGTATACCTCAGGCACCACAGGGCAACCCAAAGGTGTGTTAATACCTCATCGTGGGATCAGTCGCTTGGTTAAGGCAGATAATGTCGTGAATTTTCAAGCTGATGATAAGGTAGTGCAGCTAACGAATTTAGTGTTTGATGTAGCTATGCTTGAGATTTGGGGCAGTTTGTTGAACGGAGGCACACTACATATTCTTAGTAAAGATATAGTGAATGATATTTACCTGCTGGCAGAAACATTGTGCCAAGATAGCACCGTGTTATGCATAACACCAACTGTGTTTAAGGAAATTATTAATATTGCCTCGCATACTTTTGATCAACTTCGCGTACTTATTTTAGGTGGGGAAGCAGTTAGTATGGATTGCGTAAAGGAATTATTAGTACGAAAAAAAATGCACGCCTTAAATGTTATGGTAGTTAATGGTTATGGACCGACAGAAAATACAATTTTTTCGAGTTTTTATGTGAGCATGCCAGTATTACCTACAACTCATTACATGCCGATTGGTCGCCCGCTAGCACATACCCAAACTTATATGTTAGATAAACAACGACAATTACTTCCTGCGGGTATCTCTGGCGAATTATGCTTAGGAGGTATGGGTGTAGCACATGGTTATCTCAATCGCCCTGAATTAAGTGCGCAAGCCTTCATTGCCAATCCTTTTCATCCGCAACAGTCAAAGAAATTATATCGTACAGGGGATAAAGTACGCTGGTTAGCTGATGGTCATTTATTATTTATCGGACGGGAAGATAATCAAGTAAAAATTCGGGGGATGCGGGTTGAATTGAGTGAAATCGAGCAACAATTATTGATACATCCAACCATCAATCAAGCCATTGTACTTATACAGAATAGGCAAGGGAAACATCAGATAGTAGTAGCTTATGTAGTAGCATCTACTAAAACCGTAATAAATGTAATAGTCATCAAACAATATCTACAGAAGAAATTACCAATACATATGGTGCCTTCTCAGATTATCGTGCTGGATAAATTACCAGTGACTGTCAGTGGTAAAATAGATAAAACACGTTTACTAATGCTCGATGTTTCAAAGTCAGAAAATTATCAGGCGCCGCAAGGAGAGATTGAACAGCAGTTAGCCAATATTTGGCAAGTGGTATTTAATCTCCCGATCATAGGTCGTGTGGATGATTATTTTCATCTGGGTGGTGACTCTATCACTGCCATGCAAATCGCAGCTCGGGCACGCCAGTTAGGATTGGTCGTTAAAGTCAGTGATATTTTAACGCACACTACGGTCGCCAGTTTAAGTCTGGTCGCCAAATCAGAAGACGGCCTACCGCCGTCTACACCACAAGGAGCCGTGTGTGGGGAAGTTGCCTTAACGCCTATTCAGCAATGCTTTTTTGAAGCGCACTTGCACTGTCCACATGAATTTAGTCAATATACCTTGCTGCAAGCCAAACAATCTTTGCAAGCAGAAGCATTACAACAAGCCCTGCAAGCAGGGTTGCACCATCATGATATGTTGCGCGCCTGTTTCCATCATACCACGCAAGGTTGGCAGCAAAGCATTCAAGCGGACTGTGCCTCAGTCAACATTGGCACGCTATCAATAGCAACTTGTGAGCAAGCGACGTTAGCAGATCTAGCTGTACAGCATGCACATAAGCTGCAAGCAAGTTTTAAACTTAATCAAGCGCCATTGTTTAAAGCCACCATCATTAACACAGATGAGGGTCAAGTGTATTTACTATTGGTGAT
>JAZGGN010000188.1:0-7510 GCA_036480475.1 Gammaproteobacteria bacterium | reverse complement strand
GTATTTGAGGAAGGCGATGCGCTTAAATTAGAAATAGAATCATTTCTGCAAGCCATTATGGATGGTACCAAGCCCTTAGTCAGTGGTGAAGATGGTGCGGCCGCTTTACAAACAGCTATTTGGATCAATCAATTAATTGCACAACACTTGGAAAAATTCAATGACTAAACATTTCTTTCTTGTCGCAGGTGAAGCTTCTGGCGATCAGCATGCCGCCAAATTAATTGGCGAAATTAAGCAGCATGATACGAATGTAAGATTCAGTGGCATTGGTGGCGTTGCCATGCAAAACGCGGGCGTTGATATCCTTGCCAATCTTGCCCGTTATGGTGTCGTCGGCGGCACTGAAGTTCTGATGCATTTAAGGGTGATCATTCGCACTTATCGCGCTGCCAAAAATTTGTTGCGCACTGATCCTCCTGATCTACTTATTCTGGTCAATTACCCCAGCTTTAATTTGCGCCTGGCTAAATTTGCTAGAAAGCTAGGCATAAAAACACTTTTTTATATCAGCCCACAGGTATGGGCATGGAAGCGTTGGCGCATCAAAACCATCCGTAAAACCATTGATTTGATGGCTGTCATTTTGCCCTTTGAAGCTGCAATTTATCAACAAGAAAATGTGCCGGTTAAGTATGTCGGCCACCCGCTTACCAAGCAAGTCAAACCCAGTATGTCTGTCGCCCAAGCAAAACAATTTTTTCAACTGCGTCCGGACGATAAAGTCATCGGCTTATTGCCTGGCAGCCGTACTGGCGAATTAAAACGATTATTGCCTATTATCTGTGCTGCTGCTGCACAATTAAAGCAACATCACCCTGAATGCCAATTTATCTTACCCGTCGCATCGTCACTCACCCCCGAAAACATTCACGAATATTTACCACAAGACATGCATGAACAAGTCAAAATTGTGCAGGGACACACTTATGACGTCATGCATTGCTGCGACGCGATTATCATTACTTCTGGCACCGCAACCTTAGAAACTGCTTTGATTGGTACACCAATGGTGATCATTTATAAATTCTCAGCACTCAGTTTCGCGATTGCAAAAAGATTAATTAAAGTTGATTATATTGGCTTATGTAATTTATTAGCGCGCAAAGCCATCGTTCCTGAACTTATCCAACATCAAGTAACGGTCGAGCGTATTGTCACAGAAATTAATAAATATTTAGATGATAAGGCGTATGCGCAGAAAGTTCGCCAGCAGTTACAAGGTGTCCGTGATATATTGGCAACGAATGAAGAGGAAGGAAATTTGGCAAAGCTTGCGGTGGAAATGGCGCAATAATTGTACGCCCTAGCGTAGTAAGCCTGCAATAACTGCATACCTAGCGTAAAATCCCTCGCTCAGAATTTCTCAACGCCTGAATCAATGGCCTGACCTGAGAACATTCAGGCACCATTTCTAATAACTTAACAATGGCTTCCTGCACGGTTAAACTTTGACGAAAAATAATTCGGTAAGCCCGACGTAAATTTTCAAGCACTTCTGTTGTAAAGCCTTCACGCTTTAAACCCACCGTATTTAAACCGCAAACTGAGGCTGTATTACCCGAGACCAAAAGATAAGGTAACACATCTTTACCCACATAGGTTGCACCAGCTACAAAACTATGGGCACCAATCACGCAAAATTGATGTACACCAGAATAAGCTGCAATCTTGGCATAATCTTCAACAACAACATGACCCGATAAAGCCGCATAATTCGTTAAAATTGTATGATCGCCTACAGTACAGTCATGACCAATATGACTATAAGCCATAAAAAAATTATGACTGCCCACACGGGTCCCGCCACCCCCTTTGGTAGTACCGCGACTTAGCGTGCAAAATTCACGAATGATATTATGATCGCCTATCTCTAAAGTGGTTTCTTCATCATTATAAGTTAAGTCCTGTGGTGAACCACCCAAAGATGCAAATTGAGAAATACGATTATTTTTCCCAATACGCGTTGGCCCTTCAATCACAACATGCGGACCAATATGACAATCTTGGCCGATTTCAACATCCGCACCAATCACTGTCCATGGACCAATGGTCACATTTTCAGAAATTACAGCCTCGGGGTGAATATCAGCACGTTTGTCTATTAGACTTGTGTGAGCCCTTTTTGCTCTTAGTTCAGCAATATTGCCTAACTGCGCACTTGGATACACTTCTGCACTCTGTTGTTTACTACTCATTCTTTAATTTCCTCAGTCGCACTCATCAAATCAGCGGAACAAACCAATTTACCGTCAACCGTCGCTTCTCCATGCATTTTCCAAAAGTTGCGCTTGTGGCGAATATTGCCAATTTCAAGACGCAGCTGATCACCCGGCACAACCATTTGCTTAAAGCGCGCATTATCAATGGCCGCAAAAAAGTGCATGTACTTTTTTCCTTTCGCATGATGCGCTTCATAGTTTGACAGCAATACGGAAGCCTGAGCAAGCGCCTCCAAAATTAAAACGCCTGGCATAACCGGTCGTTCAGGAAAATGTCCGCAAAAGAAAGGCTCATTAATGGTCACATTTTTTATGGCCACCAAACGGGCACCTTCCTCATACTCGATCACTCTATCAATTAAAAGAAATGGATAGCGATGGGGGAGTATCTCTAAAATGCCTTCTATATCAAGTACACTCATCTAGCTTCTCTTTTTCTTGTTTATATTGTCCAAACGCTTTTTCTAAATCACGCAACCGCCGTACAGTCACATCGAGATGATGAAAACGTGCGGCATTTTTGCGCCATTTATGATTAGGACGTACACTGGTACCCGAAGAATAAACCCCTGGCTGTTTCAAAGAGCGCGATACTGACCCAGTGCCCGTAATGGTTACATTATCAACAATTTCTAAATGCCCAGCAATACAAGCCCCGCCACCAATAATGCAATGCTCACCAATCGTCACACTGCCAGAAATACCAACACAACCTGCAATCGCAGTGTGATCGCCAATAATAACATTGTGTCCAATTTGAACTAAGTTATCTAACTTAACGCCATTGCCAATGCGAGTATCTTCGAGTGCACCACAGTCAATTGTCGTATTGGCACCAATATCCACATCATCGCCAATAACAACACCACCAAGCTGCGGCACTTTTAACCAGGCGCCTTCATGCTTCGCTAAACCAAAGCCATCGCCTCCCAATACAACCCCGCTATGAATACGACATCGTTGACCTAGCTTTACATCCTTATACAAAGTCACGTTTGGCCATAATCGAGTGTTGGCAGCAATATGACAATTATTGGCAATCACACAGCCCGCACCAACTACCACATTAGCTTCAATAATAACATTATCACCAATACGACAATGCGCATCAATACTGACATTATCATTGATATTGCAATTCTGGCCAACCACCACAGTATCATGCAACCCGCTGACCAATGCATCTTCCGTTTCAAACAAACCTGCCACTTTGGCATAAGCATGATAAGGGTCAGCAACAATTAAGTGTGTTACTGGACATTTATCTGCATATTCACCCGCTAGAATAACCGCAGAAGCCCGTGTTTGCTGCAAATATTTAGCATATTTTGGGTTATGCAAGAAACTGATTTGTCCTGCCTGCGCTGTGGCCAAAGTTGCAACACCGGCGATTAAACACTCACTGCTCCCCCGTATGTCTGCTGAGACTAAGTCAGCAATTTGCCCTAAACTTTGACTGGCCATTTGTACCTCTCTCTGGCGACTTTACTCTGTGCCCCATGTGGGATTTACCCGCTATTCTGCAGACAATGCGGCAAGCACTTTGTCGGTTATATCAAGCGCTTGACTATCATACAAAGTGACATTTTTCTGTAAAATTAAGTCATACCCTTCTTTTTCTGCAAATGCTGCAATTTTGTCTTGTAGTATCATATTGTAATCTTCCAGCAGTTGCTGTTGACGACGATTAACATCATCTTGTAAATCCTGCTGCAACCGTGGTGCCTCTCGATCAAGCGCTCTTATTTCATCTTCCAACACTTGCCTTTCACTCACACTCATTGTGACGGCTTCCGTCTGCAATTTTGCTACCAGATCCTGCACCTTTTGGCGTGCGGCTAAAATCTTTTCCTGGCGTGGCTCAATAAAGCTTTCTGTCAATTCCTTATTAATTTTTTCCAACTGCTCCGGAAGGACTTTCTCGACATCCACTACGCCAATTTTTAACTCTGCCGCACTGACACCAACCGCTGTTAGCATCAATAATAATACTGTAACTAATTTAATCTTTGAACTATTTATCATTGTCATACCCTTGTTAACCTAGAAAAAGTAGTTAACCTTTACTGCTGCTGATTAATACACTGAATCTTAGGCTTTTTCTGTGTTTTTTCTCACTCACTGTACGGGTGAGTACTACTTCCCTCGAAAAAACACAAAAAAACCTAATCTTCAACGCCTTAATCACCCTCGCTACGAGGTTAACTACTTTTTCTAGGTTTAAATAAACCGTAGTATATATTAATTGCCAGGAAGTACTCAACATTTCAAGAAATAGGTAACGCCACATCCTGTAACAATTTATATGTCATTTGCAGATCCGCATAAGCTTTGATTTTATCGCGCGGATTGCGCAACAAATAGGCAGGATGATAAGTAACAACCAACCGCGACCCACCAAGCGTACAAGTATGCACGCGTCCACGCAGCATGGCAAGCGATTGATTAGTATTCAATAAGTAATGCGCCGCATGACGACCCACGGCCAAAATTAATGAAGGCTGCAATAATTGCACTTGCCGTTGTAAAAATGACGTGCATTGGGCGACTTCTTCCGCTTGTGGGTCACGATTATTGGGTGGGCGACATTTCAATACATTGCTGATATAAACTTGCTCGCGCCTCAAACCAATGGCTTTTAACATGGCGTTGAGTAATTGCCCAGCACGACCGACAAAAGGCTCAGCTTGTTGATCTTCATGATAGCCTGGCGCTTCACCCACAATAAGTAGATCAGCTTGCTCACTACCCACCCCAAAAACTGTATTTTTACGTCCTGCATGTAACGGACACGCCTGACAACCAGCCACCTTGGCACGCAGGGCTGACCAATCTAATTGCTCTGTCGGCTGATCCTGTGCGGATTGGGATCCTGCTTGCGGCGCTGGCTGGTTCTCTACTTGAGAGGCTATCTTGACTGCCGCTGTTGTAGAATTTTGCACAGCTGCAGTTCGCACCACCCAGCGCTGGACCCCTAATAAATTTAAATAATAATCGCGTTGTGACTCATTCATCGTGATGGCTTAGTTTATCTATGGAGAAGAAGGACTAGGTGTACTATGCTGATCCTCTTGCCTCTCTTCTTGTCTGCTTTCGGGTTTATTTTTTCTTGCGTCAAAATCTATTGCGAAAAATTGAGCATTGGCGCGCTGCAATTTTCCAGGCTGCTCATCATCATCCAATCCATCATCCAATTCATCATCCAATTCATCATCCAATTCATCATCTGAATGAGACTTATCCTTGTCGCCACTTCCTTCAGCAATCTCCTCAACAGCAGTGCGTTGTCGTTTCTCAGGCTGCATCTCATCACCTGAATGAGGCTTATCCTTGTTGCTCTGCTCTTCAAGACGTGCTCTTTTTCTACTGGCTTCAGGTAAACCTTGCTTTTCTTCCCTTGCTTCTTCTGTCATAAAACACCTCCTATTGTAATATTTACAAATTAATTTCGTGATACGGTGCACTCAATTCGTGCACTGCCTTTACCATCACCGCCACCTTTTCAGGGTTGATTTGCGGGGTGATACCATGGCCAAGATTGAAAATATGACCCGATCCCTGACCATAACTCGCTAAAATCGTTGCGACTTCATTACGGATCCTCTCATCAGAACCAGTCAATACCATCGGATCCATATTACCTTGTAAACTCACTTGCTCACCGATCCGTTTGCGTGCAGCGCCTATATCTATGGTCCAATCCAAACTAATGGCATCGCAATCGCTTTGCGCTATCATTTCTAACCATGGCGTACTGTTCTTAGTGAATAAGATACACGGGATATCGCTGGCTTGTTTGATGGTCGCAATGATTTGCGACATATAATCTAAAGAAAATTGTTGGTAATCACGACAAGTTAAGACACCGCCCCAAGTGTCAAACAACATGATGGCATGCACCCCCGCTTTGATTTGTGCTTGTAAATAGTCACTGACAGTGCGAGTCAACTTTTGTAATAACTGATGTAAAATTTCAGGTTCGCTGTAAAGCATGTGCTTAATCGTGGCAAAATCTTTACTGCCGCCCCCTTCAACCATATAACAAGCCAAAGTCCATGGACTGCCAGCAAAACCGATCAACGGTACTTTGCCTGCCAATTCATGTTGCGTCATTTCAATGGTCTCCAATACATAGGCCAATGCCTCAGTCGGATCAGGACTATGTAATTGTTCAACATCAGCAAGACTTCGGATCGGCTGATTGATCCGCGGTCCAATATTTTCTTGAAATTCGACAGCAGCACCCATTGCATCGGGGATAACTAAAATATCTGAAAATAAAATCGCCGCATCTAAATCAAAGCGCGCCAGCGGTTGCAATGTTACTTGGCAAGCCAACTCCGGGGTCTTGCACAATTGCATAAAATTTTTAACTTGCGATCGTACTTGTCGATATTCCGGCAAATAACGCCCGGCCTGACGCATAATCCACACTGGCGTCGCATCGACGGGCTGTCGCCGTAAGGCTTTTAACAAACGATCATTGATTAACTTCATGACTTACTTCCAACCTAAATCCTAGCGTGCTTCTTCTAATACTTTGAGTAATAATGGTTGTGGAACATCACTACTCACAAAAGCTTGACCTACTTTTTTTAACAAAACAAAACGTAATTTCCCTGCTTGTACTTTTTTATCGCGCGACATGACATCGATCATCTGCTGCACTGTGATATTTTGTGGTATTTGATAAGGCAATTGCGCCGCAATCATTAATTTTTTCACCGCCGTAAACTCATCTTCACTGATATTCCCTAATTGATAAGACAACAACGCCGCAACATACATGCCAATCGCCACGGCTTCGCCATGCAAAAATTCTTTGTAATGGGTAATGCTTTCAATGGCATGACCAAAAGTGTGGCCTAAATTTAATAAGGCGCGCTGCCCACTTTCTTTTTCATCCGCTGCTACGATCTGTGCTTTGAGACCACAACTGCGCTCAATCGCATATTGCAATGCATTTTGATCTTTTATTAATAACTTATCGATATTTGCCTGCAGCCAGGCAAAAAAATCCTTATCCGCCAGCAAGGCATATTTGATCACTTCGGCAAGCCCAGCACGATATTCACGATCTGCTAAAGTACTTAAGGTTTCAATATCAATGATCACTGCACGCGGCTGATAAAATGCACCTATCATATTCTTGCCCAAAGGATGATTAACACCCGTTTTCCCCCCGATCGACGCATCAACCTGTGCCAATAGGGTCGTTGGTATTTGGATAAAGTGCACACCACGCTGATAGCAAGCCGCAGCAAAACCTGCCATATCACCAATCACGC
>JAZGGN010000187.1:0-2887 GCA_036480475.1 Gammaproteobacteria bacterium | reverse complement strand
GAAAAAGATTATGTGCTTAATTGGATATTGGCAGGGATCTCTAATCAAGTAGAATTAAGTAAAACTTGGATTTTCAAAGGTGGCACATGCTTGAAAAAATGTTTTTTCAAAGATTATCGATTCTCTGAAGACTTAGATTTTACCCTAATTGACAAAAGCCATCTTAATAATAAATTTTTGCAAGAGCAGTTTCATAATATTTCAGTATGGATATATGAGCAATCAGGCATTGAAATTCCTTCTTCACAGATCCGCTTTGAGATTTACAACAATCCTCGTGGGAATTTGTCAATAGAGGGTCGAGTAAGTTATCGAGGTCCCATGCAACGAAAAGGAAATTTATCACGAATAAAATTAGATTTAACCACGGATGAAAAAATTGTTCTCAAGCCGGAAGAGCGTGATGTTTATCATCCCTATGGGGACACGTCAAATGATCCTATTATTATCCAATCCTATTGCCTTGAAGAGATCTTTGCCGAAAAATTGCGCGCATTAATAGAGCGACTTAGACCTCGTGATTTATATGACGTTATTCATTTGTACCACGACCAACGCTGGCAACCTAACCGTCATAATTTGTTGAATAGCCTACAACAAAAATGTGCCTATAAAAAAGTAGCATTACCAACTTTAGCACTGCTGGAAAGCAAGCCTGAGAAAAGTGAACTGATTACTGAATGGGAGAACATGCTTGCGCACCAGATAAATAATTTACGGCCTTTTGATTACTATTGGCAGCAATTACCTGGCGTTTTAAATTGGATTTATGGAGAGGATGGTATCTATTTCTGATAAAAAGATCATCTGACACTAAAATTTTCTTTTAGATCATAAAATTGACATTAGTTTGATTAAGAGATAGCATATCCATATCCCACCTGTTGTTTCGACAGTAGGCCGCGAGGCCCGTAAGGGCCTTTGCTTTTTAGAAGGTGGAAAAACACAGTTGACAACCTATATTGTACGACACCCGATACTCATATTCACAAACCGTCATCTTGGTAAGCATTGTCAATTTCAGGATTTTTTATTACACCCTATACTGTAACGTAAGTTGATGGTGTGTTTGGCTTGATAGCAGGGTATTTGTTAACGGTATCGTTGTTCGTCGGATAGATTCTTCACCTTTATCGCCATGTTTGAAAAGTGCATCTGCTATGACTCGGTGGGGGATGGTGATTTGTGCATATCTCGCCCAGCTTATTAAGTCGCAAAAAGGCAATACACCATAATCACACCAGTGCTCAATATCTTTTTGTGTGAAAAAGCGTTTGCGAGATTTAATTTGGTGCTTTTTTCGAGCTTGAGCAAGTTGATCTTTAAATTCTTGTAATATCAATTCATCGGGTGCATTCAAATTGATATTAAAGTAAATGTTTTCCATCATTACCAATGGCTGGTAAAGCCAGTCAGAATAGGCTGTTTCTTCATGCATAGCTTCAGTTGCTTGGAAGTTGTCCTGTAAATGCTGTAAATTTTCAGGCGATAAATTGCTATGCAGTGCTGTATAGGCTTGCAGAATATTGATTGGATTTGTTGCCCCCCATTGGTGGTCTGAAATATTGTGATTTTTCGTCAGATCCTGGGGAGAATGCTTTGATGGGATAGGCTAATGGATCTTCTTTGAGCGCACTAAGACGCAGTTTAAAAATATTTGCATAACATTCATCGCTTATCTCAAGATGTAGCGGGTGAGAAATTGCGCGGATAAACAAGTTATTTTTCCATGTCTCAATACTCATCTGCCTTGCAGCTTCATATTTTTCGAGGTCAAACCAGTCCGGTAATTCTTGGCAACTGCGAATTATTTTTTTAGCTGGATTTTTTGCCTCATTCATTGGCGTTTCCTCTAAAAATAGTCTTTACCATTACGCAACCAAAGCTGTAAGTTTTTCTGCCCATTGTGTCAATGCTTTTTGTTTTTCTTCATCGTAGCTATAACGATCATATATTGCAGTCACACTATGTTCTGCGTGATTAAGAATTTTACTAACCACCAAACGAGGAATTTGTATGGCTGTCATATGACTGGCGGCCGTGCGTCTTAAATCATGTACTGTTGCATCTTCTATTTTAAGGTGCTTCAAATTACGAACTAAAGCATGATTAAGCGCGGTATCTCCCAGTGATTGACCGCTTCGAGGCGAAGGAAATACCCACTCGGATTGTGCGGATAAATTTTTTGCTTCGGTAAGAATACTCATGGCCGCAGGTGATAAATACACCCGATGTGACTGCTTATTTTTTGTGATGCTTGCTGGGATATGCCACCAGCATGTCTCTAGGTCAATATTCTCCCAACGCGCTTTAATCACTTCACCTTTACGTTGCGCAGTGAGTAAAATCAATTTAAGGGCTAATTTTACACCATCGGTCATAGCGGCACTATCCAAGCCTTGCCAAAAATCACATAATTCTGCTTCAGAGAATACGCGATCACGTTGGCGCTCTGCAAAAGGCTTTGCTATCCCTGCGCATGGATTGACGGTCAACTCGCCACGAGAAATAGCATAGTTAAACATTTTGTGGATCACTGCAAAAACCCGATTGGTATGAATAGTTGCGCCACGTTCAACGATTTTGTCTAGTAGCGCATTTACATCACGACGTGTGATTGTTTTTGCTTTTAGGCTGCTCCAATGTGGCAAAATATCTTTCTTCAACATATAAGCATCTTTTTTCCAACTGCGTTTATTGGGTTTAGCATAGTGTTCAATATAGGTTTCAACTAATACTGCCACAGTTAATGCTTGTCGCTCAGCTTGCCGAGTTGTCTTTAGTGTATTTCCAGGATCTTCCCCCTGCTCAAGTTGAGATCTTGCCTTAGCATGCGCCTCATGCGCTTGTGCAACGCTCATCAAGGGATAATAGCCAAAAGTCATTC
>JAZGGN010000186.1:0-3095 GCA_036480475.1 Gammaproteobacteria bacterium | reverse complement strand
GAGATTATTACTGCACCAGGTGCTTCGCCTAATCCAATGTGGCTAAATTTCGTGGTAACGGGTAAAGCACGTAGTAATATTCGCCATTTTCTTAAAAGCCAGCAACACAGCCAACTGATTACTTTGGGAAGGCGATTATTGGAAAAAGCTTTGTCTGCTTTATCCGCTTCTTTGGAGGATACTGATAAGGAAAATTTAGCAGCGCTTATCCATAATTTACACTACGAATCACTGGATGAATTGTGTGAAGAGATTGGCACAGGAAACCAGGTTGCTTTAGTCATTGCTCAACGCCTTACGCATCAATATGAAGAGTTATCAACAGAAGCACTAAAAAAACAAACACCACTGGCTATTCGTGGCACTGAAGGGATGGTTGTGACCTATGCTGAATGTTGCCACCCAATTCCAGGTGATCCCATTGTAGGTTGTTTGCAGAGTGGTCGTGGTTTGAGTGTGCACTTAGAGCGCTGTCCTAATGTTACTCAGTTTCGTGATGCTGCTGAGCAGTTTATTAGCATGTGCTGGGAGGATAAGGTTGCGGGTGAATTTCAAATTGATTTATTAGTGCGCGTGATTAACAGGCGTGGCGCATTGGCACAGTTGGCCAGTGCGATTGCTGATGCTGAAGCCAATACTGAAAACGTGCAATTACTTGAGAGTGATGGGCAACAGGTTGTGCTGGAATTTACCATTTCAGTACGTGATCGTGTTCACTTAGCCCGTGTAATGCGCCGTCTTAGAGCGAATAAGGTGGTGACTCGCTTAACACGGATGAATGAGTTGGAGCGTGAACGAATAAAAAGTTTTTCACAGCAGCTTAAAAGCACTGGTGAATCATAGAGTAATAAGTTGTAAGCTTATGATTCGATATTATTATTGTGTAACCCTATGATTTTTAAGAAGATATTTTATGTTCAAAAAAATATCAAGTTGTAACAGGGGCCTAGTTTTCAATTGTTGCGGCTGTTTTACCAAAATAATCCACAAAGTTATCCACAGTTTTTGTGGAAAAACTACGACCTTAACCATTGCAACGAGACAGGCCAACTGCCTTTCTCGGTTGAAGGTATATACCCGTTACCCGTCAAAGAGGGCACTTAATTAAGATTTCCCAATAGTTCTAAAGTTTAGCTTTTGGCGCCCAGATTGGGTGTAGATTTGGACAAAAGCAAGAAAAATCACGCGGATTTTAGTGTACTAAATGACAAGTGATTTTTCTTGCTTTTGTTTAAAGATGCACCTAAGATGGGATGCTAAAATAACCTCTTTGAAGGATAACGGGTATAGATCAGCAATTTGGGATAAGCGTTGGATGTGCTATCGTGAGATAATCCTCAGCAGACATTCTCAGCAAATCAGAATGATTACCACCATTAAAAACAATCCAATCTTGCTTGCGTAAGCTGTCGGCCAGATAAACACTCATGCCATAAAGATCCCCGAAAGGTGGCATAGCACCAACATCGCAATGTGGAAATTCAGTGGTGAATTCATATTCACGTGCTAACTCTATTTTTTTTGCATGAGCAAGCTGCTGTAGTGCCATAAAATTAACGTGTGAGTGTGCTGGCAATACCGCAATAGCGAGCTTACCATCCAGTTTCACCATCACTACCTTTGCCATGTGCTTGCCTGGGATATGCGCTACTTGCGCTGTTTGTGAAGCTGTGTAAGCAGTTGGATGGCTGATGGTAGAATAGTTAACCTCGCTCTTATCCAAGTACTTCCTTAGTGACTCGTTAAGCATAATAACTCCTGAAAAATAAACTTTACTAATAAAAGTGTAGAATATTTGCCCAAATAAAGCGAGTTATATCATATAATTCAGTCATAATTATATTCATTTCTATTCATTATTTCTGGATTTTGTCTTTTTAGCCCCAGTTCAGCCTAGAAAAGGCAGTTGCAGGCTGTCAACTGTTTTTTCTAGGTTAAATCGTTGCGCCTGTCCTGACGTGTTAACTCAGGACAATCGAAAAATCCTCGCATTACTTCGGGTAGTGTGGCAGTTTTTCTCAATCGGAACGATTCAATCTGGCATATCCTAGAGTACCGGGACAGGGATCTGAGCGCTATACCTGTTATCCTTCAAAGAGGGCACTTAAGTAAGATTTCCAAATAATTCTAAAATTTAGCTTTTCCCCACTCAACACGGCGGGACAGGTGGCGCCTAGATTGGGCATATCTTTGAAGGATAACGGGTATAAACACGGAAGTTATTTCGTGCCCGTTCCTTAATAGATTAGGTCACTGTGTTCTGCTATGCTCGCATACTTGTAGTTATTTATTGGGGTAGGGGATCCGATGGTTGAGATTAATACACTGTTAGCGCAAATTAAAGATATGCAGCAGCGTAGTCAGGCGCTTAGGAAGTGTCTTTGACCACGATAATCAGTTAGAGCGCTTAGAGGAACTTAAGCGGGAGATGGCGGAGCCCAATGTATGGAATGATGTGGTGCGCGCACAAAAATTAGCGAAAGAAAGTGCGGATATCGAAGCCATATTGACACCGCTTATGGAAATGGACGAGTTTTTATATGATGCAACTGAGCTATCAAAGCTTGCCCATACGGAAGATGATAACAAAGCCATTTTAGAAATTGCTGCTGAGTTAGTACATATTCAGGAGGAAATAGAAAAGCTAGAATTCAGGCAAATGTTTAGTGGGAAGATGGATGCTCACAATGCTTACCTTGATATTCAAGCAGGTTCTGGTGGCACTGAAGCTCAAGATTGGGCAGAAATGCTTTTGCGTATGTACTTACGTTGGGGGGAGAAGCACGGGTTCAAAACAGTATTGATTGAAGCCTCACCTGGTGAAGTTGCCGGCATTAAAAGTGCGACTGTT
Organism: Gammaproteobacteria bacterium; assembly: GCA_036480475.1. Classification (GTDB taxonomy): domain Bacteria; phylum Pseudomonadota; class Gammaproteobacteria; order JAZGGN01; family JAZGGN01; genus JAZGGN01. The sequence continues at coordinate 244 of JAZGGN010000186.1, read as the reverse complement.
GAGTTTACAGGTGAATTTGCTTATGGCTGGTTACGCACAGAAACCGGCGTTCACCGTCTGGTACGTAAATCACCATTTGACTCCGGTAATCGTCGCCATACTTCTTTTGCTGCCGTGTTTGTATCCCCTGAAGTTGATGACGATATTGATATTGAACTTGATCCTTCTGACTTGCGCATCGATACTTACCGTGCAAGTGGCGCGGGTGGCCAGCATGTTAATCGCACTGACTCGGCTGTACGTA
>JAZGGN010000185.1:0-6211 GCA_036480475.1 Gammaproteobacteria bacterium | reverse complement strand
ACTTTACGCTGCCTATAGCTTATGTGCCCACGCTCTGGCTGCCTTCGGACGGTTCGTCCTACGGCACGCCGCTTGCCACATAAGCGGCAGCTATCGCGGGCTCTTCGCCTCGGCCGTTGGCCTTCCTTGGCTCATCGACTGACTAAAATTATGTACGGAAGAGATACGAACTTGAACACGACACTGTTAGACACTGTACGACAGAAGTAGTGGATGCCTGATATTAAAACCAACAAATTAAAAATAGAATCTTAGACTCGTAATTCCACGGTTGAAGAATTAAATAGTTAACCCAAAAAACACAAGTTTAAAGCACCACCATCATTCACTGACGTTCAAGGCTGTTGATTTAGGTTCACTGGGGTAATCAATCAATTCTGGTAATGAAGCTTTGCTCTTACTCTTTTTCTTGTTTTTTCTTTTTGGTTTTATCAGAGTAACTGTAAATCCAGATTCAGTCTCAGAAATTTCCTTATCCCAAGCTTGTAAGTTTTGTAGCCGATGAACGATGTCAGTCGGCATTGGTAAGAATTGACCATAACTAATATCAGTGATGTGTGCTTCAAAAGCATATTCAATAGATTTCGGTTCAAAGCGTTTTAAAGCATGCCAATAGACGTCAATGACCATATCAGACATGTCTTGCTTGTAAATTGCTGCAATAGTTATCAGCAGATTAGTAAAAGTGATTGGTTTCGATCCTTGCATTTGTTATTTATCCTATGATCTTTTTACGTCTTCTATATATTCTATGGGTTATTTTATGTGATTTCAATGTCATAAAAAAATTAAGAGATAGATCAAGCACGCTTTTTATTTAAACCTTGATGCACTTGGTGCATCTGATGTACTTTGTTTATCCGTGAAACACGTTCAAACTTATATACAGGACTTATCCGAACTTAATGAAGCATAATCTTAATATCGTTTCCTTTTTTTAAAATATTGCAATCCCTTATGTATTTGCACCTCAAAAGTCTAAAAATATAAAAGCATGACATTGACATTTTAGTGCTTCGACTAAGTCCTTCGCTGACAATTTAAATATTATTATTGTAATTAAGTATTTTTCACTGCGCTATTTAATAAAAGCAGATAAACAAAGTACACCAGATACACCAAATACACCCAGATCTAAAGAAAAGATGCACTTGGTGTATCTGGTGTACTTTGTTTATCTGTGTAACAAGTCCAAACTTACGCCTCATGCCTATCCAAGGTCATTGATGGGACCGATATTTGGGTAATATTGACGTAGTAGCCTTTTTTGCGACGTTGTGACTCCATATGTATTTGCACCCCTAGAGATCGCAAAGCGCTGTTTTGACGTCTTAATGCCTCGGCTAAGCCCTTTGCCGATCTTGGCCAATTATGCGCATAACCAGGCTGGTAAGGCGTTAAGGTTTCTAGTAATGTAGCAAAGGTGCCATAGTAACTCTCATGACTCTCTAAATAAGTTAATAAGGCTTGTGAGACTAGACTTGACTCTAAGCCTGATAGCATCGCTTTTGCCTGGTTGGCTTGATAAGCTTGTATAAACGATCCCGATGGCCAATTTAGTGCGGTTTCTACCGCCGTGCCTAATGCCACAAAGTCCGCCATACGTGGCTTTTCTGCCAATACAACCGTTGGCAAGATTTTAAGTGTTTTTGCTAATACATCTAATAACGCGCCTAATAACTGCGGATATACTTTTGCAAAAGCGGTATTTAATTCGGTTTCTGTTTTTCGCTGTTGATCCGTGATGGGCGGTAATTCCAAGACAATACAACGATCAATTAAATCTTGTGCGGTCACTAGGTTGCCGATCCCGTTTAATATCACCGGCCGCTTAATCTCAATGACCATTTCTTCGGCTGTGGTGAATAATTGACGAGTGGCATAACCACCCCCCGTGGCTAAAGTACAAAAAGCATCTTGCTCTTGGGATGATAAATAACTTAAATTATTGTAAGAAACACACCAATTATTCGCGGCACCGATAAAAATATCTTCGATTTTGCGTGGCGCACTACGTAAATTAATACATGATGGATCAATTAAGGCACGCAAGCGTTGCTGTGTGGTTGATTTGGCGCAGCCCTGTTCCCCTTGTAGTAGTAAAATTGGGAAAGGGGTGTTGGCACGGAAACATTCCAATAACCAAACTAAGACTAGTTTTCTATCTTGCGCGTCAGGAATATTGACAAAGGACCATAAGGGATCTAATGTGCCACCGCTTTCTGGCTGTGGCAGGGAGCGCATCATGGAAGTTTTGCGAAATTTGATCGGGACGTCTTTTACAATGTCCCAACCTTCGCAATTCACGGCAATAAACTCACCATGTTCATTGGCAAGGTTGATGTATATAGAATCTTTATGCTGTGCAACACGGGTATATACGGTATAACAGGGATTCGCAAATAAGGCACACCCCTTCAAAGCATTCAGGGTGATTTGTATGTTTTGTGAGGTTGGTGCTTGCTGGTATTGCTTAAAGTATCGATGGGCCAGCCAATGCTGGAAATAGGCGCTGTTGATGGCAACATGCTCAATACATTTGCCCATCTTACAAGTCGCATAAGTCTTTTTATCATCATCGTGGAAAACATCCACATCAGCTAATAATACCATTAGTTGCTGCGCTTGCGATGGTTTATTCCGTTTGTCGCAGGTCACGGTGGATTTGTTGCCTACACATTGCCAGTGCGATTCACATAATAATTGTGTATGCGCCGCAGTCCAGCCTTCAGCCAGAGCATCCGCCGCGCCCCAACCAGCAATTAAGGGCTGTTTGCGTTTAACCAGTGTTGCTTGTTTCTGCCCAAGCTGGGGATGCATCATTAAGGGCACTTGTAAGACTTTAATTTCATGCTGGCCAAGGGCCAGTAATTGTTGGCAAACCGTTTGCGCAAAGCGATGACCGGACTCATCATGATCGGGCCAAATGTAGATTTCACGTCCAACAAGGATTTTCCAATCACTTTTTTTAACGGCGTTAGCCCCATTTAAGCAGGTGGTGGTGACCCAATCAGGAAATAATTGTGCCGCCGCATCAGCATCTTTTTCACCTTCGCAGATCAATACTGGTTTTTCAGGACACTGACTCAGTGCGGTTAAGTGATATAAAGGTCGTGGGGCATTTAAACCTTGCCAGCACCAACGTTGTTGACCGTGTTGGTTTTCACAAAAAGTCAGCGGTAAAAACCATTTTTTTGTATCTTGGCTGTTTTGAGGGTGATCAAAACGGTACACAAAACATAGGGCATGCCCTGTCGCATTGGTGTAGACCCACTGTTGACTCGGCTGACCATGCTTAGGATGTTCTTTAGGAGGCGGTAAGACACTTGCAGGAATAGGCAGGATAGGCGACCAGGGCAACTCTACATTGACAGAACTATCGCGCTTTTCAATAAGTGTTAAGGGGGTAAATGGTTTTAAATTAGACATTGTTAATCTCCAGCATGTTTATAATTTGATGGGCTGCTTGCCCTTGCGTTAAATGAAATAAGTAAGCCGCTAAGCTGATAATATCGCCGCCTTTATCACCGGTGGCAAAGTCGGCCCAGTGACCTGTGCGTAGATTGATTTTGAATGAACCTGAACATCGATCATTGCGTGTGGGATTGCGGACAGTGTATTCATGACAAACACGCTTCCCCCCTGGCAACCAGCGTTGCAGCAAAACAGGCAAGTAATTCAATGCTAAGCGGTTAATTCTTGAGAAATTAATGGCTTGTTTCATCGCAGCACCCCTCATTTTTTTCTTGAGGTTCTTTAACTACCGCGCGAGTTTTAACCCACACTTCAATTTCTCGTCTCAGCCAACCTACACTTCCAGGTGATAATTGTCGCCTTGCGGGAAATTGTCCTCTATTTTCTAAGCGCCAAATGGTTGAGCGGCTTAAACCGGTAACTTTTCTAACACTGGGAAATCTTAAAATATCTTCGTTCATAACAGGCATCCTCTTTTCAATGATTTGGAACTTCCAGTTTAAGCGTAAAAACAAGGCAAACCAGACATGAAAAACATCAAAAAATTTGCCGGTAAAAAAACCACGCTAAAACTTACCGGTAGAAAACGACGATGAAAATTTACCGGCTTTTTTTGGCTTGCGTTTGCTGCCGAAAAATAAGTTTCCGAAATGAATGAAAATGAACCAATGGATAATAAGTCCGTATTTTATGAGGAATATTAGATACGTCAGGCTGATGGGCTTGGCATGCAAGCGGAGACAGTGCGAAGTGATTATGTGATCAAGAATTAATCAGGCTCACTTGTATCAATTATCAGCGCACCTGTCCTAGTACACAAAGTACATAAGGTTCACCTTATCCTTACATTGTCATGTGCTTTTTGGGGCTGAGGATTTAGATATATTATTTACGAGAACTTGTAAGGATTAAGAAAAATAACGTACGGCAACAATTTATATTGATCAACAAGATCGTATATTAAAATGCTACCCAGTTTGCTACCCAGAGGGGCTTGAGGACTAAAAATGAACAGCGATAAGTAGTGTAACTCGTTGATTTCATTGGCTCCCCAGGACAGACTCGAACTGCCGACAAAGAGATTAACAGTCTGATTTATACCTAAATTGCTGTTAATTTCTATGTACAGTAAATTACAGTAATAACAAAATTCTTTTTATTATTAATGAGTTAAAATGTTATTGTTGTTCACTATAATTATCTGTGTTATCCTCTGTATATTCAAAATGCACTTCAGATGCACTTCAGAGTTTGAGAGGAATAATGAGAGCGACAATAAATAATACTTTAGTTAACAACCTTAAATTGACTGGTAAAATCTATGAGGTGAGAGATACAAAGCTCACAGGCTTTATAGTACGAGTAAGCGCTGCGGGTTCAATGTCTTATCTTTGTCAATATGGGCGAAGTAAACGCACTAATATTTGTAAAGTAGGCGTACTAAGCCCTGCACAAGCCAGAGAACAGGCAAAAGAAATATTAGGTGACGCAGCAAAAGGGATTGAACCCAATGCTGCCAAGCAACTTGAACGTAAACAAATGTCACTTAAAAAATTTATTACTCAAGAGTACCACCCTTGGGTAGTAGCGCATCGAAAAGCTGGCAAACTTACTGTTGATCGAATTAAACGTTGTTTCTACCAAGATTTTTCTGATCTACCTTTAGATAAAATTACTGTGCAGGCTGTTGATAAATGGCGAACAGAACGTGTAAACAAAGGGCGTAGCAAGTATGTAGTAAATACCGATATTGCTACGTTAAAAGCAGTCTTTTCTAAAGCTGTAGAATGGGAAATGATTGAGGTACATCCACTAAAAAAGCTTAAACCATTAAGGGTAGATCAACACAGTAATACACGCTTTCTATCAACTGATGAAGAACAGCGATTACGATGCATATTAGACAAGCGGGAAGATAGGATAAAACAAGAAAGGAATAATGCCAATTGTTGGCGAGAAGAGCGTGCTTATCCTTTGCTTCCTGCAATCCCTCCCAATCAATTTGCCGATCATTTAAAACCGATGGTGTTATTATCAATAAATACAGGGATCCGACAGGGAGAATTATTTAGTTTAACTTGGGAAAATATTCATTTTGAACAAATGAGGCTAACCATCACTAGTGATAATGCTAAAAGTGGTAAAACCCGTCATATCCCGCTTAACTCTGAAACCTTAGATCTGTTGAAAACATGGTATCAGCAAGTGACTGGTAAAGCAGCTTTAGTTTTTCCTAGTAAAATGAATCTCCCATTTAACAATGTACGTAAATCATGGCAGAAAGTATTAAAGCAAGCAGATATTCATGATTTTCGTTGGCATGACTTACGTCATCATTTTGCCTCTAAACTGGTTATGGTAGGTGTTGATTTGAACACCGTTCGAGAATTATTAGGACACTCCGATATTAAGATGACGCTACGTTATGCACACTTGGCACCAGAGCATAAAGCCAAAGCAGTAGAAAAGCTTGTAAATGCAAAGTGGTAAATTTAAGCTGATTTTAGTCTTCCCTATAAGCTGTTGCTGACTAGACGGTCATTTCTTGCGTTTAGCCTTACTTGTTTTTTTGGGTAGCCTGCGCACGACACGATGTTTCAATAGCCAGCTATCTAAGGGATCTCAAGATTAATAACACCCCACATTAATAGGCGTTATCCTCACATCCCATTTTGGTAATATTTCTGAACGTAGTAACTGCGCTTCATATTCTTTCATTTCCTTCTTTGTCAACGAA
>JAZGGN010000184.1:0-2043 GCA_036480475.1 Gammaproteobacteria bacterium | reverse complement strand
TAAAATAGTTTCAACGACTCAAGCAGTTGAATGGTTGGCACAACATCAACTAAAACACTCTGTGGCACTTCTGTCAAACTAATATCATCTAAGCTGGGCAAAGCCGTGTTTACCGGAAAACCACTTTGCGTGGGATACTCAAAATCTTCTTCAGTGAAATAAGTTTGCCCCGGCGCTGCAATCAAGTAAGCAATAAACTGTTGCGCTAAGTCTGCTTTTTCAGTACTTGCCAAGATCCCAGCACCCGCAGAAATCATTAAATTACCAGCTTGACCTTGGGCGGGAAAGTCGTAATTCGCAACAGCCAGATCAGGACGCTGTTGTTTTAAGCGATATAAGTAATAATGATTCAGCCATCCAATCGCAATTTCCTGGTTAGCAACCGCATTGAGGATTTGCGCATTAGAGGCATAACGTTTGGGTTGATTAGCTTTGATCGCCAGCAACCACTCTGTTAGAGCTTCCTCACCCCATAGTTCGCGTAAAGCGCTCAAATGTGCTTGTGTGCTGGCATTACTTAGTGCCCAACCTATTTTGTCACGCCATTGTTCATCGGCTAGATCTTGTAATGTTTCCGGGAGTTGCTCAGGTGTTAATAGATCCGTGTTATAGGCCAAAACACGCAAGCGTGCACTTGTGCCTATCCAATACCCCTCATCATCACGATAGCGTACATCGACCTGTTCTAATAAGCTAGGATCAAGCGGAAGCAATAGGGTTTCTTCGGCCAGCAAGTCAAGGTAACCAGACTCTTGAAAAAACACGACATCTGCTGGTGTGTTATCACCTTCTTGTAAGATTTGGGTGGCTAATGGTGCAGTTGAATTGTAACGCACATCCAAGCTAATGCCGCTGTCACGTTCAAATTGCTTCAGTAATGGCCCGATCAAGGCTTCACTACGCCCACTGTAAACCACTAAAGTCGACGCATCATCTGAACGTGAACTATATTGATAGAACAAAATACTGGCAATTAACACGAAGGCCAGCACAATAATTGCTATTATTTTACGCATGAAGACACTCACTTAAACTATTAAAGTAGTAAATGATAATCGTTAATGACTAGATTGTCAAAACAAAATTGATAAAAATGAGCAGCCCAAAGTAATTATTATGGATAAATGAACGGTAGTAATCTTGTGTACGTCTGCGACGAATCAATTTTTGCTGATAAATGAAGCTTAATGATGCAATGCTTAAAATAAGGTAGTAAATCCCACTGAGATCCATGATTACAGCAAGTAATAATAATAAAACGAGGGTTAAAACTTGGAAAATAGCAACAATAAGACAATCATAGTTAGCAAACAGGATAGCCGATGAGTGGATCCCAATGCGTAGATCATCTCCGCGATCCATCATGGCATATATCGTGTCGTAAGCAACGATCCAACATAGCGTTGCCGCGAATAATAGCCAGGCAACGGGTGGTACTTGATGTGTGATGGCTGCAAATGCCATGGGGATCCCCCAGGCAAATGCCACCCCTAATACCAATTGTGGCATGAGAAAAAATCGCTTACTGTAGGGGTAAAACATCGCAATCACCGCAGCGACAATCGCAAGTGCAATGGTTAAGCTATTAAGTAGTAATACCAGTGCAAAGGCACACAGCATGATCAGAGAAAATAAAATAAGCGCTTCTTTTTTAGTCACCTTCCCTGTCGCCAAAGGTCTATCTTTAGTCCGTTCGACCTGACTATCAAATTCTCGATCCGCATAATCATTAATCACGCAACCCGCCGAGCGGGTTAGAAATGTACCGATAATAAATAGGACAACAATCCATAGATCCGGTGAGCCCTGACCCGCAATCCATAAGGCCCACAGTGTTGGCCACAATAGTAGTAAAGTACCAATAGGACGGTGGATCCGAGTTAATACCGTATAATTATGTAGTTTTTGTAAAACTGCTCTTTTAGACATGTCGGTTAAGTTTGGCAATATAAAAGGGAACGTAACTGCCCCCTTGTATAAGATGAAACACAGATGCGTCATTACCCGGCGTGACCGGGTAATCCAGAATCGATGCAATAAGAG
>JAZGGN010000183.1:0-6922 GCA_036480475.1 Gammaproteobacteria bacterium | reverse complement strand
CGCAGTGCGCGAAGTGCACGTAGTGAAGCTGACTCAGGACGAATCGCGGCCCAAAAGCTGGCGCGTTAGCGAGTCGATTTAGCCCAGGGACGGGCTAAATCTTTCACGAGGTAGCGCCACCCTTATTTCCAGGGCGTATCGTCAATTCTACACGCTTGGCCATAGTCCGTTGATTTTCTGTGCGCTCTAGCTTGGATATGAACATTGAATCATTCAGGCCTTCTTTATATGTTAAGCTCTCTGGATTAATTTACTTCATATTAGCACCTTTCAGCATATTAATAGGCATCAGGTTAGCAAATTGCGACTTTTCAAAAAAAAACCATCGACATTAATCGGTCTAGATATAGGTTCCAGTGCAATCAAATTGCTGGTCTTATCCCACGAGGATGGGCGCTATACGATTGAGGATTATATAATTGCGCCATTGCCTGAAGGTGTCGTCGTGGAAAAATTGATCAAGGATAGGGAAGCACTCACACAAGTCATAAAAACAGCATGCGATCAATCTCAGTTTAAAACCGACCAAGCGGCAATTGCGGTTGCTGGATCTTCTGTGATCACTAAAGTCATACAAATTGATGCTGATTTATCAGAGGAAGATAGGTTGGCACAAGTCACTTTTGAAGTGAATAGAGATATTGCTTTGCGAGCGGTGAATTTCGATTATGTTGTGTTGGCTGAGGTTGAAGGTAATTCAGATCTGCTGGAGGTCTTGGTGGTGACTTGCCGTCGCGAAAATGTGCAACTGTGTTGTGACGTTGTGCAAAAAGCAGGTTTGCGCGTAAAATTTGTTGATGTAGATTCTTATGCGGTGCAGAGAACCTGTGCTTTATTGACAAGTGAGTTGCCGAACAGGGGAGTAGACAAAACCGTTGCAGTGGTTGATGTCGGCGAAATGGTGACATCGGTCACTGTTTTACATGATATGACGCTTGTTTTTAATCATGAAGCATTATTTGGTCATCGTTATCTGACTGAAGCAATTGAGGGACACGATAATAGGGTTTATGCTGCCGCGCGCCTGATGAGTACTCAGATCCAACGAATGTTGCAGTTTTTTTTATCGGCCACTGAGTATGAGCGCATTGATCATGTTCTTTTGGCTGGTGGTGCCGTACTATTAGAGGGGGTGGCAGATGAGATTGCGCGAAAAATAGCAATCCCGGTGACTCTGGTGAATCCCTTTGCGGCGATGTTTGTGGAGAGTCACATTGATACTAATGCGTTATATAAGCAGGCCCCGGCATTACTGGTGAGTTGTGGTTTGGCGATGAGAAGTTTGACAACATGAAAAGTGTAAATATTAATTTGTTACCCTGGCGTGAACGAAGATGGCAACAACGCAAAGTTCGCTTTTATCTGTGTTTCGCAGCCACGCTTTTGTTGGCGGTTACTTTTGTCGTGGTAACTCATCTCGTACTCGCACATAAAATTGATCGTCAGAACCAGCGTAATGTGCTATTGCGCGAGGCAATTGAGACCTATCAATCCTCCGGTGCTGCAATAACGCAACTCTCTCAACTGCAGGATGAATGGCACTCTAAAATGACGCAGTTAACAGCATTGCATGCCACTCGTACTGAAGCAGTACAATTATTAAATGAACTAGTAGACCTTTTGCCGGAAGCAGCGTACTGGCAGCGCATTCATCGTCAAGATCAACAATTAACATTGATTGGTTTAAGTTATGATGAAGCAGCGATCTCGAAATTAGTAGAGGATATGGCAAGCTCTACCTGGCTGAAGGCCGTACAATTACGCTCGGTAGAAAAACAGCCACAAGATGAAGAGGATGATAGTGAAAATTGGCAGCAATTTATTTTAGGCACATCATTGTGAAAGAACTCAACTTTGAAAATATTGCGTTGTGGCCGACAAAAATAAAAGTAGCGGTGTGCATGATCAGCGCAATGATGATTGTCGGTGTATCACTTTTGCTCGATACTAAAGTGCAATTACAAACGCGCGCGACCTTGCATCATCAAGAAGTAGAATTACGTACTGAGTTTGATGCTTTAGCTGCACGTGTTGCCAATTTTGATGCTTATGAAGCACAAACGATTGCGCTTGGCGATCGGTTGACACAGACATTAGCCACGTTTTCGAATGATCCACAGGCGTCTGACCTGAATGAGCAAATGACACAACTGGGTAAAAAGTATGGCTTGCGTTTCATCACACTTGATAATGCGCCACAGATAACGCATGATTTTCATACGGTCAGTCCACTGCGAATTGTACTCTTAGGGGCATACAATCAAATTTCACGTTTTGTCGATCAATTGGCACGCTTAGATCAGATTATTATTTTAAAAGACTTTAATATTGAATTGGTCGAGGTTGATGCAGAAGCACCACTTGAACCCGTAGATGCTTCGGGACAGCGCTTATTAAAGATGGATTTAAGCCTTGAAGCTTATTATTTTGAAAGCTTAGAAAATATGAATGTTGTGGAAAATATTAGGGAAGGCTTGGTACTATGAAGCGGATCGTCACTATTTGTCTAATCAGCATGACACTGTTTTTAAGTGCCTGTGGCGAAGCCCAAAAAGATGAAGAACTACTACAATTTATGACTGAGTTGCGCCCCCAACAAGCGTTGTCAATGCCTGCGAAGTTAACTGTATTGTCGGATATTAATGCTTCAATGCAAACCTCTCGTGATCCATTTGCAGTTTATCTCAGGGATGACGAAGAAAGTAGGGCACTTGCACCTGAACGTGGTGGTGCGCGTGAAGCTTTAGAAGCGTTTCCATTGCGCACCTTAACGATGGTGGGTAGTTTGCAGCAAAAGGATAAACTGTGGGCTTTGGTATTGGCGCCAGATAATATTGTCTATCGAATATCAGAAGGCAGTCGTGTTGGCCAAGATTATGGTCTTGTGACTGAAGTGACGGCGGATTCAATTCAAATTGTGGAAACGATCCGCCTGGCGAGGGGTTGGCAACAGCGTGAAAGAGTATTAGTTTTGGCAGGATAAAAAGCAAGGGAGTTCAAATGGACATAGGCGTTCGTGACAAAGTGGCCTTAGTGGCTGCGGCAAGCAAAGGATTAGGTTTTGGTATTGCGCAAGTATTGGCTGAGGAAGGCGCGAAGGTTTCGATTGGCAGTCGCACCGCAACGGATATCAAAGCCGCGGCGACCCAATTGCAACAGCAAACCAAGAGCGAAGTTTTAGCCGGTGTCCTTGATGCGGCGGATCATCAATCGATATTGGATTGGGTGAGTGCGACCCATAAGCATTTTGGTCGAGTGGATTGCTTGGTCATCAATGCTGGGGGACCACCTGCAGGCAACTTTGATGACTTTGAAGATCCCACTTGGCAAGCCGCGTTTGAATTGACTTTACTCAGCGCGGTTCGCATGGTGCGGGCTGTGTTGCCGTTGATGCGTCAACAAGGGGGTGGATCAATATTAGCCGTCACTTCATCTTCGGTGAAAGAGCCGATTGATCACTTATTATTATCCAATGTGATGCGATCGGGGGTTGCCAGCTTAATGAAAAGTTTGGCGCGTCAATTGGCTAAGGAAAACATTCGCGTCAATAATTTGGTGCCCGGTAGAATTGATACCGAACGGGTGCGCAGCCTGGACGCTTTCAATGCCAAAGCGCATGGGATCCCTGAGCCTGAGTGGCAAGCCCGCATGGAAGCGACTATTCCGATGGGTCGGTATGGACACATCACTGAATTTGGTAAAGCCGGTGCATTTTTATTATCAGATGCGGCCAGTTACATCACTGGCGCGACATTTGTTGTCGATGGTGGTTTGATACGTGCGGTGACTTAAAAGATCCTTAGTCTTTAGCACATGAATAACACTCGCTACGAGCGTTAACTGCTTTTTTTAGATCTTCCTGAGATAATTATTATTCAAAGTGCTATAATTCAACAGTAATTTATCCAAAACGAATCTTATAGCTGTTTGTTGTGCTGTATCGTCAAATTAATCCACTGTCACTTGTTTTAAGGTCCTGCCTATTTGTTTTCCTAACCTATATTGTTTTTATTAGCCATGCGGCCGTCAAAGGTGGAGATATCAATGTGCAGTCCATTGATTATAGGATGATGGCCGATCATCAATTACGTATTGAAATCAAGTTATCTGCCCCGCTGATCCAATCACCATACCATTTTGTATTAACGCAACCAGACAGGATCGTAGTTGATTTGCCTGACGTGCATCATCCATCACAAACCCGCCAGCATACCGTAAATAATACATTACTGCGTAGTTATCTCGTTGTTGAAGACGCAGACAGGATGCGCCTTATTTTAAATTTACCGCATAACCTGCATTATAGTGTTACAGCAGAGGAGACGAGTGTGATTATTTTGCTGTCTGCAAATAGTGATAGCGCCACAACAAGTGAATACAGCGTGACATATTTTGATTTTCAGATCAGTGCAGATAAGACCGCCAAGATGGTCTTTGGATTGAACGATGAAAACATTGTTGTGACAAGTGAGCAGCAAGGCAAGCGTGTATTGCTTCGCTTTCTCAATGCACGCCCGGAAAAAGCGTTAATTCATCGTTTTGATGTTACTGACTTTGCGACCTCGGCAGATACGATTGATATCTTTCCTAAAGGGAATGATACGGAAGTTGTCATTACTGCAAGCAGTGCTTCGTCCTATTTTTCTTATCAAAGCAACCGGCAATTTATTGTAGAGCTTGCGCCTTCTCGCGTAGCAAGTTTATCAACCGAAGATAAAGTAGCGTATAGCGGCGAGCAGATCTCCTTGAATTTCCAAGATATTAGTATTCGTACTGTACTGCAATTATTAGCAGAATTTACGGCGACCGATCTCATGGTCAGTGATGCGGTGCGTGGCAATGTCACCTTGAATTTGAATGATATCCCTGCGGATCAGGCACTGGATATTATTTTAAAAACAAACGGTTTGTCCATGCGTCAATTTGGATCAGTCATAGCAATTGCTCCGGTGGTAGAAATTGCGGCACAAGAACAGCTGGTTTATGCCGCACAACAACAAACTGAAGCGGTTGAGCCAATCCATTCTGAATTGATTCAAATTAATTATGCGAAAGCAACCGAAATGGCAGCGCTGTTGAAAAATGAAAAAAATTCACTACTTTCTCCACGTGGCAGTGTCAGTGTAGACACGCGGACTAATATTTTGTGGGTGCAAGATACACCGACACAATTGCAGCAAATACGTAATCTCATTGAAAAAATAGACATTCCAGTCAGACAAGTGTTGATTGAAGCACGTATTGTGATTGTCACACGCGATTTTGCACGCGATTTGGGGATCCGCTGGGGATTCACCCAAGCCAATAACTTAAGTGGGACGCTTGCCGGCGCAAATGCGCTCCACCAGGCTGGGGGGGATCCGCATGCGGTTGATAATTTGACTGATCGTCTAAACGTAGATTTACCGGCCGCGCCCTTATTAGGGGCAAGTCCAGCAAGTGTTGGTCTTGCATTGGCAAATTTAGGCAGCAATATTTTATTGGATTTAGAATTGTCAGTATTAGAAAGTGAGCGTGAGGCAGAAGTGATTTCCAGCCCGCGCATTGTCACTGCGGATCAACAATCTGCTTTAATTGAGCAGGGACAGGAGATCCCTTATCAAGAATCCACTGCTAGTGGTGCAACAGCGGTATCCTTTAAAAAGGCCGTGTTGAGTTTACAAGTGACCCCACATATCACACCAGATGATCGTATTCTACTTGACTTGCAAGTGAATCAAGATCAAGCCAGCACTTCTCTTGTCGTGCAAAATACCCCGGCAATTGATACCCAGACTTTACAGACCAGCGTTTTAATTAATAATGGAGAAACCATTGTTTTAGGGGGGATCTACAGACAAACTCAGCGACATACGCTCAAGCGTGTGCCATTTCTCAGTCGGATCCCCTTAATAGGACTATTATTCCGTAATACACAGATACAAAATGATCGTGATGAATTACTGATTTTTATCATGCCAAGTATTTTACCAGATCTTTATTCTATCGCTTGATATATACCCGTTACCTTTCAAGCCTACACCCAATCTGGGCGCTACAAGTTAAACTTCAGGGCTATTGCAAAATTTTACTTAAGTTCCCACTTTGAAAGGTAACGGGTATACTTATGCGGATAGTAGGTGTTGATTGCTGAATAAAACAGTTAAGTAGGATAATGAATGACGAATGTATTTCTAATTGGATCAATGGGCGCGGGCAAAACGACGGTTGGTCGTGTCTTGGCAGACCAATTAAACTTTGAGTTTTACGACAGTGATGAGATCATTGAAGCGAGAGCTGGCGCTGATATTGCCTGGATATTTGATGTTGAAGGAGAAGCGGGCTTTCGGCAGCGCGAACAACGTATTATCGAAGAAATAACACAGAAAAATAATATTGTGTTAGCCACAGGTGGTGGGGTTGTACTGATCCCACAAAACCGTACTCTGCTTGCTGGTCGCGGCTTTGTGGTTTATTTGCGCATTTCTTTGCAACAGCAGTTAGAAAGATTACGCTATGATAGCAAGCGTCCTTTATTAAACCAAAAGGATAAAATAGAAGATATATTGACTAAATTACACGATCATCGTGATCCGATCTATAGTAAGCTTGCTGATTTAACCCTGGATACTGAAAATTTGCCGTTGAAAATGACAGTGAAGCAAATTATACAAGCCATACCGGGCGGTCCCGCCTCATGAAAAAGATAATGGTACACTTAAATGAGCGCAGCTATCCCATCTATATTGGAATAGGCTTACTTGCTGAGCAGACATTACTGCGTCAACATATTGCTGGCCAGCAAGTTTTAATCGTCAGTAACCCAACCGTCGCGCCATATTATTTAAAAAAAGTGCGGTCTGCCTATAAAACCTTACAGTGTGATGATATTCTGCTACCTGATGGTGAACAATATAAAACACTAGCGGTATTGAATAATATT
>JAZGGN010000182.1:0-6969 GCA_036480475.1 Gammaproteobacteria bacterium | reverse complement strand
CGAGGATCTTCCCATTCCGTTGTTATTTTAGAAACGATCTGCTGTAGGGGAACCGTCTGTTGATAAAGTGGACTCCAAATTTGTAAATCCGGTAGACTAGCCACATTCAAACGTTCATGATCTGGTGAACGTGATATGATCGGGATTAATTCATCTCTTTCACGATAAATGCCAACACGCTCGCCTGTAAATGCCATCAGTAATGAATCACTGAGCGCAGCACGGGTAATGCCTGTTAAACGACCACGCTGTTCAGAGTAGTGAGGTTGAATGACTTTCACTTGTTGACGCCAATCATTGCGAATATTGATTGCGAGCGGATCAGTGCGCAAGATCGCCTCAGCTTGATTGGCCAATTCACGCAATACAACCGGATCAGGGCCACTGAAACGAATTTCGATTTTAGAATCTTTACCTGGCCCTAAACGGATCTTACGGATCTTTGGCTCGGAATCTGGAAACTCATTAGCCATATAAGTTGTAATTTTTTCAGCAAGTGAATCAATCTTACGGTAATCTTCAACCCGCACTAAAAATTGACCATAACTGCTATTCGGAGATTCTGGTGTGTATACAAGCATAAAACGCTGTGCACCTTCCCCCACTAATGTCGTCACTTCTACCACACCATCGAGAGAGTTAATATACTCCTCAATCCTAAGCATGTCATCTCGAGTCGCACGAATATCTGTCCCTTGAGCACGCCAATAATCCACATAAAACATCTGAGTTGTTGAGTTTGGAAAAAAACCCTCTTTAATAAAACCAAAACCATAAATGGCTAAAATCAATAGGCCTGACATCAAAGCCACCGTAAGCCAGCGAAAGCGTAAACAACATAGAAGCATCCCTTTATAACTTTGATAGACAGCATTGTCATAAGACGCTTCCTTTTGCGGCGTTTTCGGTGCTTTTAAAAATAAATAACAAAATAAGGGGGCAGCCGTAATCGCTAATATCCAACTGAGTAAAAGTGAAATTAAAATCACATAAAATAAAGAGACGGTATATTCACCCGTCGCATCTTGTGACAAACCAATGGCAGCAAATGCTAAAATACCAATCACCGTTGCCCCGAAAAGTGGCCACATCGTTTGCTTGAGCACATCACGGCTGGCTTTAATTGTGTCAACACCTTGCTGTACTTTAACTAAAATACCTTCAGTCACAACAATGGCATTATCAACCAACATCCCCAAAGCAATGACTAAGGCCCCAAGTGAGATCCGCTGCAAGCTGATATTAAAGATAAACATCATAAACAGCGTACCCATGACAGTTAGAAGTAAAATACTGCTGATGATTAAACCACTACGCAAGCCCATAAACAGCAATAATACGACAACAACAATGCCTAAAGCTTCGAGTAGATTAATTAAAAATCCTTGTATCGATTGTTCAACAATTGTCGATTGTTGATAGATTGGATAAATCTCAACACCAATGGGGATAAGCTGACTTAATTCATCTAGCTTTTGATCAACGATTTCACCAATTTTAACGACATTACCGCCAGAAAGAATCGATATACCAATTGATAATGCGGGTTGACCATTAAAATAAATCAAGTGATTAGGCACTTCGATATAGCCACGACTGACAATGGCGATATCATCTAAGAATATCAAACTATCCGACTTTTCACTTTTGATCATTAAACTCTTAATGTCTTCGACTGAATCGACACTGCCTGTCGCACGCACAACAATATATTCTTCACCAACTTGGACTTCTCCTGCTTCTGTAACTAAATTTTGAGATTCTAAAGTGGCATAAATATCTTCCAAAGAAATACCTAATTGTGATAATTTACTACGTGAAATATCAACGAAAATTGCTTGTTCCTGGATCCCTGATACTTGAACTTTGGCAACACCTGAAATTAATTCTAACTCACGCTTGATAATATCGCTGTATTCTTTTAATTCTTTATAACTAAAACCATCACCCGTTAAAGCAAATAACATGCCATACACATCACCATAATCATCATATACAATCGTTGGCCCAGCGCCTGGCGGTAATTGAGATTGCATATCACTTATTTTACGACGCAACTCATCCCATACTTGTGGCAAGTCACGTTTCGTATATTTATCTTTAATTGTAACCGTAACTTCTGATTTTCCTAATTCTGAAATTGAGGTGGTACGCTTGATTTGACCCAATTGCTGGACTGCTTTTTCAATTCTATCCGTCACCTCTTGTTCGACTTCTTCTGGCGTCGCGCCTGGGTAAAATGTGATGACTTTGGCATCTTTGATTGTAAATTCAGGATCTTCATAGCGCGCCAAATTCTCATAAGCAAACCAACCGCCGGCGATAAAAAAGGTGATCATTAACCAAATAATTGCTTTCTTTTCAATTGAAAATTTAGCAATATCCACGGTTATTTATCCTGCTTGCGAAGACTAACAGACTCATCTTCTTGTAGAAAATGTACACCTGCAGAAACGATTCTTTCGCCTGATTCAATACCTTTTATGATTTGGATTTGATCACCTGTCATACTGCCTACATCAACAGCACGTTTTTGAACTGTTGATGTTTTAGGATCAATGACCCAGACGAACCTTTTCTGATCTTTATCTACAAATATGGCACTGGAGGGGATCAAATAAAATTGCCTGCCGCCATCGGAAAAATCAGGCAGTATTGCTTCAATAGTAACTGACATGCCTGGGAGAACAGAAATCATTTTAGGAGATGGCATAGTAAAAATAACACTATAAGTTTGTGTGGCACGATCTGCCTCTGAAGAAAACTCTTTAAATTTTACTGAAAATTTTTCCTGCGGACGTGCATCGAATATCGCATAAACTTCTCTTTCAGTATCTTTGCGTATATTGATCATGATGTGTTCTGGCACATGAATTTCAATATCAATAAAAGCAATATATTGTAAAGTCAAAATCTTTTGCTTTTCACGGATACGTTCGTAATTTTCAACATATTTCCTGGCGACAATCCCATCAAATGGGGCATATAAATAAGTGTCTTCTAAATCTCGTTCAATGGTATTCAGATTTGCTTCTTCGATTTTATACTTTGATTCTAAAATATCGTAGTCAGATTGTGAAATATGGCCATTCTTCCGTAATTCTTGTGCACGCTTGAACTGTGCTAACGATAAAGAGTACCTTGCTTTAGCTTCATCCACTCGATCTTCATATTTTTCCGGATCCAGTCTTGCTAATAATTGACCTTTGGCAACTTCGTCACCTTCATTAATAGGTAATTCAATTAATTTTTCTGCCACTTCAAATGACAATTCAGCATCAATATTCGCTAAAATATTTCCTGGAAAATATCTTAAGCTACTTTTAAGTGGATCAGCAACAACCATTGATTTTACGGGCCTAGGCGGCACAGTAGTCTCTTCATCAGACTCTGACTGACAAGCCATCAATGATAAAATAGAAAAAACAACGAACACCAAAGTTAAATTTGAAATAATGAGCTTCAATCGATAATGTAGATACTCTTTATATTCTCGCTGCATTTTGGTTTTCTGCTTTCATTTATTGTGAATAATGTATAAGGCGACTAATTGCGCAATCAATACAGTTAAGTAGATTTGTCCAGTCACGGCTTCCAGCCATGATACTGTTCTAGCAATTTTCAAAATAGGCACAATATCGCCATAACCTAGAGTCGTTAAAGTCACAAAGCTATAGTAAATATAGTCTTCAGTGCCCACTTGCTCCAGTGAATAAGCAAAAGCATTGCTATCGATGGTAGAAATTAAGACATAAAGATAACTAAAGGCCAAACCCAACAATAAATAAGTACAAATTGCGCCACACAAATTATCAGCAGTGATACGTTTCCCTCGTATTGAATAGCGTAATGAATGCAAGGCAATTAAAAAGAAAAACATGACACCAAGCAAAGCATGAATGATGAGTATTTTACCTGTGATTTGATATAATGTGCTCGTTAATAAAACACTAACCACCGATAAGCCCGCAACCAAAGCCGTTATAAAAATTAAACGCTTACTATGGCCAATTACGTATAAACTATACGCCACCAATACGGCAAACAATATTGTAATAATATACTCAAAATGGCCCTCATCAATGAACGTCTTGGCTATAAAATAAGCAATAAGCAACAATAAAAGGACCAGAAATTTAAATTGTGCGAGGATCTTAAAAAGCATATAAAGTAACCGCTGAGTGGTTGATGTACTTTCTAATATCGTGGCAATCCCTGAAACCTGAAATCTAGTAAATACCTGTAGATATTTCAGCCATTATGTTATAAGCTGCACTCCTCTAAAATACCTTCTCAATCATCCAATGCAAACCATCAATCTACTCACCCCACCACCCATTGATCTGCAAGCTGGCAAATCCACTTGGGGACAATTGCACGGATGTGCTTTGGCTTTGGCTGTATTGAATACCGCAACTAAGCTGCGCTCGCCACTGTTGATCATTGTTAACGATAATCAAAGTGCGCAACAATTAGAAAATGAATTACGCTTTTTTGCTCATAATCAAAAAAGCGCACCAGCGATTTTGACTTTTCCGGATTGGGAGACTTTGCCTTACGACCATTTTTCACCGCATCAAGATATTATTTCACAGCGCTTGGCCCTGTTAAGCCAGCTCACTACACTCGGTAGTGGCATTGTGATTGCAGCAAGTGCGACCTTAATGCAGCGCTTGCCACCGCAAGATTATTTATTCAGCCATAGTCTGCAGCTTGAATTAGGTCAAGAAATTCATTTGGATAATTTTCGTCATCGCTTAAGCGGTAGTGGCTATCGCATTGTCGATCAAGTGATGGAACATGGCGAATTTGCACTCCGCGGCGCAATTATTGATCTGTTCCCAATGGGCAGTACCCTACCCTATCGGATCGACTTATTCGATGATGAAATTGATTCAATCCGTACTTTTGATCCGGACAATCAACGTTCACTGGAAAAATGTAATAAAATTAATTTATTACCTGCCCATGAATTTCCTGTGAATAAAGATAGTATTAACTTGTTTCAAGAAAACTGGCGTGAAAGTTTTTCTGGCAATCCACGTCAATGTCCACTCTATCAACAGATGAGTAAAGGTCAAACTCCAGCGGGGATCGAATATTATCTACCCTTGTTTTTTACTGAAACAAGTAGCTTTTTTGATTATTTGCCAAAAAATACGTTGATCATGCAAACTGAAGCACTCAATAAATCAGCCCAACACTTTTGGCAGGAAGTCAGTCAACGTTACGAGCAATTACAGCATGATGTTAGCAAACCCATTTTGCCACCAAGTGATATTTTTATGACCGTTGATGAATTATTTGCTCGTTGTAAAACGTTTGCACAAGTGCAACTACAACAGCAAACCATCACAAATAAGTCACAGGCGATTAATTTTTCCAGCCAATCACCAACGCAATTATTGATTGATCGCACAGCGAAACAACCTTTACAAGGTTTGGCAGATTACTTACAACAAAGTACCTCAAGGATACTGTTTTGCGCTGAAAGCATTGGTCGACGGGAAGCTTTAAGTGAATTATTGCACAGTATAAATATTCAAACCAGTTTATGCTATTCCTGGGATGAATTTTTAAATAGCGACACAAAATTTGCTTTAACCCACGGGAGCCTTGAACACGGTTTAAGTTTGACCGATCCTGCCATTGATATCATCGTAGAGTCGCAATTATTTGGCCCACAAGTGATCCAGCAGCGACGACGCAAACAACGTACAGGAGATATTGACTCGCTCGTCCGTGACTTAACTGAATTAAACGTTGGCACACCAGTCGTTCATCTTGAACATGGCATTGGCCGCTATCTTGGCTTACAAGTGCTTGCCGTGAATGAAAGCCAGGAAGAATTTTTAATTCTCGAATATGCTGATGATGCACGTATTTATGTGCCCGTCACCGATCTACATTTGGTGAATCGTTACACGGGCGTTGACAGCCAACAAGTGGCCCTCAATAAACTGGGCAGCGATAGATGGAATAAGGCAAAAAAGAAAGCGATGGATAAAATCATTGATGTCGCAGCTGAATTGCTCGATATATATGCCCAGCGTGAAGCTCGAATTGGTATGCAGTGTAAACCGCCCGATCATCATTACCAAGCATTTGCTACTGCTTTTCCCTTTGAAGAAACTCCCGATCAAGCACAAGCCATTGAGCATGTGATTACCGATCTCACGAATAAAAAATCCACCGATCGCTTGATCTGCGGGGATGTTGGTTTTGGTAAGACTGAAGTGGCCATGCGTGCTGCTTTTTTAGTGGCGCACAGTGGCAAGCAGATTGCACTGCTTGTGCCGACCACTTTGCTGGCGGATCAACATGTGAAAAATTTTCAAGACCGTTTTGCTGACTTTGCCTTCAACATTGATGTACTGTCACGGTTTCGCACACAAAAAGAACAAAAGGCAATTTTACAACAATTAAAAGCCGGTAATATTGATATTATCATTGGTACTCATAAATTATTACAAAAAGACATTGAATTTAAAGATTTGGGTTTAGTGATCATTGATGAAGAGCATCGCTTTGGTGTGAGACAAAAGGAAAAACTCAAAGCCTTGCGTACCAATGTTGATATTTTGTCACTGACTGCCACACCGATCCCACGCACACTCAATATGGCGATGGCACGCATTCGTGATATTTCATTAATCACCACCCCACCGGCAAAGCGATTGGCCATCAAAACATTTTGCCAACCAAAGAATAAGCAAATTATCCGTGAAGCCGTATTGCGTGAAATTTCACGTGGCGGCCAAGTCTTTTATTTGCATAATAAAGTCGAAACCATCCAGCATGCGACAGCGGAATTAGAAAGACTGATCCCAGAGGCAAAAATTGGCTTTGCGCATGCGCAAATGCGCGAGCGTGAATTAGAAAACATCATGTCAGAATTTTATCATCAACGTTTTAATGTGCTCGTGTGTACAACGATCATTGAGTCGGGCATTGACATTCCAACTGCCA
>JAZGGN010000181.1:0-4088 GCA_036480475.1 Gammaproteobacteria bacterium | reverse complement strand
GGGGAGTTATTTAATTTGAGATCCCTTACTGCACGAGAGACATTAGCTGATAAAGTCGAAAGCTTTGATAATGGGACAGATGATTTTTTAACAAAACCATTTGAACTCGAAGAGTTATGTGTTCGCATTCGTGCTTGTGTTCGTCGTAGTGCTGGTCGCGCGCATGCGATGCTTGTGCATAAAAACATTGTTCTTAATCCAGCATCGCGCTGTGTTACGCTTGATGGTAAATCGGTAGATCTCCCACGCCGTGAATTCGCGCTGTTGCATAAGTTACTGGAAAACGTAGGTCATGTCGTTTCACGTGACCATTTGGCGCAAAGTATTTATGGTTGGGAAAAGGACGTGAGCAGCAACGCGCTTGAAGTTCATATCCACAGTATACGTAAGAAGTTACATGCCGATTTCATTCTTACGGTACGCGGGATCGGTTATACGATTGAACGAGAGGACATATCAAGCGTTTAACCTAGAAAAAGCAGTTGACAGAGAGCAACTCGCACAATCCTTTGATTCATCAGACGTAATAAACGTTTTGTTTTATTCACGCAGTAGTTTTCTCAATAATTTCCTGAGTATTACTCAGTGGGGTGTATTAACCGATTGATCAATATTGCGGCTCTTTCGGTTGCTTTTGTGAGGGAATCTATTTGCATACTTTCTTCAATGGCATGCATATTGCTGCCAGTGGGTCCTAAGCTATCCAGGCTGCCTTCAATATTCTCAAGATCGGCGATATAGCTGACATCCGCAGCACCACGGGTAATTGCATCCGCCGCAGTGACTTCACCGTAGCCAAGGGCGACATTAATATCACTTAGCGTTTCAAGTAAAGCTTCATTTTTATCACTGGGTGACATGCTGGGCTTACAAATGGTGACGAACTCTAAGCTAGTTTTTGTTTCTGAGTTCGCGTGTGTATTTGCATCAGCAACCGTTTTTTTCATGACTTGTATGGCCTTTTCACACTGTGCTTTTGAAAGGTACCTTATGTCACCGTAGGTCACAGCTTGTTGAGCTGGGATATTTTCCTTGCTGACTTCAGCAATGCTGGTGTCGAGATCAAATGCCACTTCTGTGCCGCCAGCAATGACACTAGGATTAAAAGTCAAACCAGAGTCATCTTCAATTAGGGCTTGTTCGAAGTTTGATAGGATATACGCACTGCTTAAAATGGCATCATTCTGATTTTCAATATTTTCTGCCAAGACAGCTAAAATACGCGCCGTTTCCAGTATCGCAGCATGGCCGAACTCAGGTAAAAAAATCCTTGAAGAATGTCCGCCTTGACCTTCAGTGTTTAATTGCCAGTTTAGAATATTATCGCTATTGGTTTCGTCTGTGATAAATTTTATCGTTGACTTTGTTGGTGCCGATCGAGCGCCAGTTTGGCTTACAATATCTTTCATGACGTCTTGTATATTTTGGCAATCTGCGTCAGTCTCACATTGGAGAGTGCCAGTGGTGATCGTTTTTTGTGGAATGACATTGCCTTTGCCAAAAGCTGTGCCTGCTTCATCATCTGCATCTGTACCGCCGACTAAAAAATTCGCATTGAATACGGTCTCACTTTGTGTGGTTTCAGCATTTTCGCTTTCAACATCCAGTCGCCAATAGGCAATACCACGTCTGCCCGTGACAGCTTCATTGAAATCATAGCCAGGTTCAAAAGCCAGTACATAGTTGCTTGCTTGCGCCGCGTCAATAAGCGGTTGGCGTGCTGTTTCAAGTGGTTCGCCCACACTTTCTTCATCGCTGATAATTGCGACGGTTATATTGGCATCTTCTAATTGACCGGTTTGTTCGAGTGCTTTTAAGGCTTGGATGAGCACAACCATACCGCCCTTGTCATCGATCACGCCTGGGCCATAGGCATTATTTTTATCCTGTCTAAACTTTTGGAATTCATTGTCTTTGGGGTAGACGGTGTCTGCGTGGGCGAGTAATAATACGCGTTTGCCATCCCCGCCTTCACGGCTGGCAAATAAGTGGGCGGCACGCTTGACGCCTGCTGGCTTCTCCCAGCGAGTGTCAAAGCCAAGTGCCTGCAATTCGCCGTCAGCGATATCAGTAACCGTTTTAACACCGTCAAAATTCATGGTGCCACTGTTGATATTGACAAGGTCTTTCAACAGGGTGAGTGCTTCCTTTTGATTTTCCACCACGACATCTTTTACTGCTTGTTCTTTTTCAGTTAAATTTTTTGCTTGCATTGCGGGTGCCATACCTATAAAAGAAATGGAAAGACAAATTATTAAAAAATGTTTAATTTTATTCACTCGGAGATCTTTTTAAATAGGGTAAATAATGCGGATGCCAAAACATCTCTTCAATGATTTTGTTTAAATCCTTATCCTGGTTTTTGACCGCTAATCCCTCTTTAATCGCTTGTTGGCCAACGGCTACCGCAATTTTCTTAGCAACATCTTGTGCTTGACTTAATGGCGGCAGTAGTTGTGCATGTGGATCCTTAATCGCAGGTGCGCATTGACTTAAGGCTTGGCAGGCTTGCCAAATCATATGGCTGGTCAATCGGGTTGCGCCCACCGCCTGCACGCCTAAACCGATCCCTGGAAAGACAAGTGCATTGTTACACTGCGCAATAGGGATCATCCTACCATTATATTCAACATCTGTAAAGGCGGTGCCCGTAGCAATCAAGGCTTCACCGTGTGTCCAATTGAGGATGTCTTCCGGGATTGCTTCACAGCGATCCGTTGGATTAGATAAGGGAAAAATAATGGGTTGTTTAACATGTTGTGCCATGGTCTCTATAACTTCTTGTGTAAACGCGCCGGGGACAGCCGAACAACCGACTAACGTTGTTGGTTTAACATGCGTTATGGTATCAAGCAGGCTGATATTGGTTTTGTCAGCACAGGCCCATTGTGTCAGTTCCTGCGGATCTCTTGCATACAATGCTTGTGCCGGGGTTAAGTGTGGATCACCTGCGATCAGTAATCCTTGTTTGTCAATAATCCAAAAGCGCTTTTTGGCTTCCTGTTCGGATAAGCCGGACTTAACCATGGCGTCGTAAATTTGATCACTGATCCCGGTGCCCGCTGAGCCGCCACCAAATACGACAATACGTTGGTCCTCCAGTGTGGAATGACTGGCGCTGGTGGCCGCCAACAGTGCTGAAAGTGTCACCGTCCCTGTGCCTTGAATATCATCATTGAAAGTACACAGCTTATCTTGAAATCGATTTAAAATACGACGGGCGTTATGACGACCGAAATCTTCCCAATGAAGGAAAATATGTGGAAATCTTTTTTCGACCGCGGAAACAAATTGATGAATAAAGTCATCGTAGTTTTTACCTGCAATACGCTCATGGCGCGCACCCAAATAGAGCGGATCATCCAGTAACTCCTGATTATTGGTTCCCACATCTAGCAGGATAGGGAGTGTACGATTTGGATCGATACCACCACAAAGCGTATAAACCATCAGTTTGGCAATGGGGATATCCATGCCTCCGATCCCCTGGTCACCAATCCCTAGCACGCCTTCGCCATCTGTGGCGACAATGAGACCGACTTCTGGATTGGAACGATTGCTTAATATCTCATCAATATTGTCTCGGTCAGAATAAGTAATATATAAGCCGCGAGGTTTGCGGAATTCTTGGCTATAGTGTTTTACAGCCGTACCCACGATCGGTGTATAAATGGTTGGCAGCATTTCGCTTAAATATTCACTGACAAGTTTGTAAAATAATACGTGGTTGGTATCATGCAGATTATTTAAGTAAATATTTTTTTTAAGTTGTGTTACAAATGCACCATATTGACGATAAGCACGCTTTGTTTGCTCTTCCAGACTTTCCACTTGAATGGGTAATTTTCCGATTAAATTAAATGCTTTACGCTCTTCTAAAGTAAAAGCAGTACCTTTATTAAGCTGTGGTATGGTGAGTAATAGCTTGCCCTGCAGAGAGGTTTCTATATAAGCTTGCCCTTTTTCATCAGTTGTACATTTAAAATCGAGCATGGGTGCCTCATGTTAAATCTGGGGGATATCAGTCTAACTTAACCAGGCGCAATAAGCTAGAAGCCTTAGTTCAGGAATAAGTATAACGCCTAGAA
>JAZGGN010000180.1:0-3419 GCA_036480475.1 Gammaproteobacteria bacterium | reverse complement strand
GACTTCTAGGCGTGCCCTCATTTAATACCGATAGGTCTTTTTTATCAGGCTGTTTACTTGCCTTGGAGGCAGCACAACCTGATACAATAAGCACGGCGCTCAGCAAGAGTGAGACGAGAAGTGCTTTGCTTACATTAAGAGGTGTCAATTGGGTCATATGAATACCTTTTTTCGTTATTTGGGTTAAATGAGATGTCTTTCGCATAAGTAAAACAATTCAGACTGCTTGGCACTCATTATGATTGGGCTTTTGGTTTGTCGTAAAAAACAGCCTCAATGTTATTATAGCCATGCTGCGGTATTTTTGTAAAATATTTTTCAACTTGGAAGAAATTTGAGTATAAATATCCAGTATTCATTGTGATTCATTGAAAGGAATAAAGTATGTTTGCTTTTGCCTGGCTATGGGCATTTATATTATTACCACTACCGTGGTTGTTTCGTATCGTTTTCAAACCGGCGGAACAATCCATTGCCAGCGCTCTAAAAATACCTTTTTATGGCGCAATGTATTCATTGATACAAACTCGCAGAGATCTTCGTGCCAGTTGGCGCAAATGGTTGGTTTTTCTCGCCTGGTTGTGTTTTTTGACGGCATTGGCTGGACCGCAATGGATCGGTGAGCCCGTGACGATTGAGCGCAGTGGTCGTCATATTATGTTGGCGGTAGATCTGTCTGGCAGTATGGAGATCCAAGATATGGAATTGGCAAATCAACCCGTCGATCGCTTAACTATTGTGAAAGCGGTGGCTGATCAATTTATCCGTCAACGGGTTGGTGATCGCTTGGGTTTGATTTTGTTTGGCACTAGGGCATATTTGCAAACGCCACTTACTTTTGATCGGCAAACGGTTGCGGCCATGTTAGATGATGCGACCATTGCTTTGGCGGGTCCGCAAACGGCGATCGGTGATGCCATCGGTTTGGCTATAAAACGCTTACAAGACACTGAAGCCCAAGATCGGGTTTTGATATTATTGACGGATGGGGCGAATAATGCGGGCATGTTGGATCCGATCCAAGCGGCAGAAATTGCCGCGCGAGATGGTATTAAAATTTATACGGTGGGTATGGGCGCAGATCAAATGGTGGTGCCAAGTATTTTAGGACCGCAGGTGGTGAATCCTTCATGGGATCTGGATGAAGCCGCACTGGAAAGGATTGCTGATTTAACAGGTGGGTTATTTTTTCGTGCTACCGATAGTCAGCAATTAGCGCAAGTATATCAAGCCATCAATGAATTAGAGCCGGTTGTAAGCGATGAAGCTGTGTTTCGACCGATAACGGATTATTATTATTGGCCATTGGCGGTGGTTTTATTCATCAGTTTATATTTGGCTTTGCGAAAATTACGATGGTTGAAAATTTAATTCAAAATATTCACTTCTTACGCCCCGATTGGTTATGGTTATTATTGCCATTAGCTATGCTGCTGATGTTATTGTGGCACAAGCAAAAACCAAGTCGTCATTGGCGTGACATATGTGATCCGCACTTGATCCCACATGTTGTAGTCCGTTTTGGCAGTGGCCGACGACACTTATTTCTTTTCAGCTTAGCGATGACCTGGCTATTTGCGGTCACGGCCTTAGCCGGTCCAAGTTGGCAGCTCGTGTTTCAATCCTTATATAAAACCACGTCGTCACGGGTGCTGGTGTTAGATTTATCGGCTGCGATGTGGGCTGAAGATATTGTGCCCAATCGTTTGACCCGTGCTAAATATAAGATCAGAGATCTGATTGAACAAAGCAAAGAAGGACAGCTTGGCATGATTGCATTTAGTGGTGAAGCATATGTGGTCTCACCGTTAACCGAAGATGCGGCAACCATTGAAGCCATGTTACCTGAATTAACGCCTTATATTATGCCCGTCGGGGGCAGCAATATTGCGGCGGCTTTGAACGAAGCTGCACAACTGTTAGAGCAGGCGGAACAAACTTCTGGAGAAATTTTATTGATTACGGCGAATGCTGCCAGCGCCAGTGATTTAAGTGTGGCGCAGCGCTTACGTGAGCAGGGTTTGCAAATTTCTGTGTTAGGTGTTGGCACGGTTGACGGTGCGCCTATTCCAAATGAGCGTGGTTTTAGTTTAGGTCAGGAAGGTGAGATCACTTTAAGTCGTTTGGATCCTCAGAGTTTGGCTGAATTAGCACGACAGGGCGGCGGTCAATATACGGAGTTAACCCAGGATGGTCGGGATATCACGATGTTACTGTCTGAACAGTTCTCTGAGGATTACCAAGCCGGTGAGCAAGATCAACAAACTGAAATATGGCAAGATCAAGGGCGTTATTTTTTGTGGCTGTTATTGCCCTTCATCTTATTAATCTTTCGTCGCGGCTGGCTTGAGGCGATCACACAATGAAGCATACCAAAAAACTTTTCCTTACAATGGTGGTGCTGGCGCTGATAATTTTTCCCTATCGGCATGTTTATGCTTTTGATTGGCGTGATCTTTGGTCGCGTCCCGATCAGCAAGCAGCACAATTATTAGCTGAAGGTGAGGTAGATGCGGCAGCTAAGCGTTTTAACGACAAACAATGGCGTGGTGTTGCCCACTATCGTGGTGGTGATTTTCAACAAGCTATGGAAGATTTTGCCGAAGATCATAGTGGTTTGGGATTGTATAATCTCGGCAATGCACTGGCGAATGCAGTTAGATTTGAAGATGCCATCGTTGCCTATGATGAAGCCTTAAAACGTGATCCAGAGAATGAAGATGCACAGTTCAACCGTGATTTAGTGAAAGATCTCTTAGAAGAACAATCACAATCTTCCTCAGACTCAGACGGAGAAAAGCAAGAGGAAGAACAAGAAGATGACCAAGATCAGAATGAATCAGAACAACAGCAAGAGGATGATGAGGGTGACGAAGACGATGATCAAACAGATGATCAGGAGGATGATCAGGATGGAGAGCAGGAACAAGAAAGCGAAGGTGAGGGTGAGTCAGAAGACGAATCAGAGCCAGAGGGCTCTGAGCCAGAGTCACCACAAGAAGAAGGATCTGAAGATGATCAAGAACAGCAGCCCGAAACACCGCCGGATCAAGCACCAGAAATAGAGCAACAAGAAGAAGCCGCGACGACACAAGAACAAGAACAACAGCAATCACAGGAGCAATGGTTAAAGCGTGTGCCGGATGATCCGGGTGGTTTATTAAAACAAAAATTTTTGCGCGATCATTTGCGTAATAGAGCAAGGAAGCAGTGATGGAAGCACAATCATTGCCAACGGCTTTGCAGGAAAGTGCGCAAGCTTACCAATCCTTTATCCAACAGCATGCCGATCTACTGCAGGATAAAACCATTCTCGAATCTTTACTGCGTGTGTTTAGCATCAGTCAATTTGTGGCGCAATCGTGTCAGCGTGATCCTGCGATGCTGGTGGATCTGATTGCAAGTGGTGATCTACAACG
>JAZGGN010000179.1:0-4911 GCA_036480475.1 Gammaproteobacteria bacterium | reverse complement strand
AGCCATGCAAAATGCTGGGCGTAACGAAAATGTGAGCTATACGGATGATGCGCGCCAACAATTAAGCGAAGATATCCGTGATTCCTTGAATAAGGCGCAAAATTACAGCAAACAGTTTGGGGTCAGTCTGCAAAAGGTAGAGGCATATCAAAAAGGCATAGACGAAATTAAAAACAAGGGGGTTGGTTTCAATCTTAACTTGGGGCAAGAATTCTATGAGTGGTTGCCAAAGCAGACGCAAGGCGGCGATAAACCGATGGGTGAGGCGGCGGCGAATTGGATGATTACGCGCGACCCAGACCTGTTGGAAGGATATATGAAGCAATTCACCGAACAATGGACTGACAGTTATATGGAAAAACTAAATAATCAGAGTGAGGGATACATCAAAGACCAGTATCAAGAAAGGAAAGCGCACCTGAAGGATAACGAGAACAAAATTATAAAAGATTATAGGTCTGCTGATCATGCTATAATAGAAAAAGCTAAGGCTGCTGGTGTACCCACCGCCAATGAGGTCGGGGAGCGTGGTCATGAGATAAAACAAGAGGCCCAGGGCTGGCTGGATAAGGCTGGCGAGGCAGTGCAAGCGCATCGTGGGGCATTGAGTGAGGAAGGCAGTCATTTTAAAGAAGCGGTTCAAGACAAAACAAAGCTAGTAGGGCAGGAGCATCCCGTCACAACGAAGGTGAAAGGATGGATGGGCTTCAAGGGAATGGACCTTGAAGAAATAGACGTAATGATGCACGAAAAATCAGACGAGAATAAACCCTGATAATAACCAGCAGGAACGAATCATGGATAAAAAAGAAAAATGTTTACCCAAATCAATTCTCCGTCGAGGCAGGATGATAAAATGTATTGTTTTTAGTATCAGTGTGCTATTGGCTAGTACCGCTAATGACCCCGTGGCGGGGATTGTCACTTTCCTGATGAGCGCTGCTATTTTAGCTCATATTGCTATCCGGTGTTTTATTCCGCGCAAATACTGGGGTTTTTATCTTACACCAGCGACCCCTAAACCCCTGGACCAAATTGGTGGTCCTTATAATGATCCCACAAGCCCATCTTATTGGGCGCGTCATAATCACATAAACCACATTGGTCATTGGAACAATGATGTCACAAATCCGTCTTACAAGGATCGTTTCAGGTGAAAACATATCACGACGCCTGGAAAAGTCCGTGCAAATCAAGTAGGCCGTGGTGTTGGGCTATCAAAAGAAGGTCTGTGCAATTATCGAGGCTTAATCTGCCAAATAAATACTATTAAAAAATAAGGTGTATTATGAAGAAATCGAAGGTATTAACCCCGCATGATGCTTTTGTCCAAAAGTCTTTACAAAGGTTAGAGGTTGCCAAAGACTTTCTCAAGCAATATCTTCCAGAAAGCATTAGCAAGCTGATTCATTGGGACACATTGTCCTCAAGTAGTGAAATGCTTTACGGAGATAATTTTAGCAAACGGATCTCTGATTCGATACTCACGGCCCAAATGGGTGAAGACATTGTTTACTTTTATATTGAGCATTTGTCGGGACACAAAGAAATTTGTGTCGAAGCCTATGAGAAAAAGAGTAGGCTGTCAGAGCGCCACCGCAGCATCCATAAGGCAAAAAAAATTCCGCTGATATATTCGATCGTGCTCTATCATGGTAATAAAGAATACACGCATTCTACTAACATTTCCGATTATCTTGATGTGGTGCCTGAGTTGCCTCTTGAAGTGCGCCGAGATAATCTACACTCGCAATTACAGCTTATTGATTTAAGTATTATCCCTGATGAACAATTGCGACAACACTTTTTAGCGGGAGCACTGCAATATAGCCTAAAGAATATCCGTGCAACGGATATTGTCGCCGTGCTAAAACAAGGATTTAGCTCATGGCTTGCTGATTTAGAGGCTGAACACAGTGATTTCGTCAAAGATCTGGTACAATATCTAATAGAGGCGGGTCAATTTAACGACCCAGAAGAATTGAAACAAGTGATCCATCAAGAATTACCACAAACGGGAGAAAAAATGAACAATTTAATTGAGTATGAAAGACAACAAGGGGTACAACAAGGGGTACAACAAGGGGTACAACAAGGGCTACAACAAGGGCTACAACAAGTTGCCAAGAACATGCTAGAAGCAGGTGAACCCGCTGAAAAAATCACTAGAATGACAGGTCTCTCTTTGGAAGAAATTCGCAGTTTAGACGCGGACAAATAAGCTGACATTAGACAGGAGAAAAAATGAGCAGTTTGATTGAATGTGAAAGACAACAAGCAAGAGAGCAAGTAAGACAACAAATTGCCAAGAACTTGTTGGTGCGAAAACACTTACCTATTGAAGAAATTGCCAGCTTGACAGGTCTTGACCCAGGAACTATTCGCAATTTAGACACCAGCAAAAACGACGAGGACGAATAAGCTGACATTCGCTTTTAAGCTAATGTATCGGTTCAACGCGATCAATCTCAAAGATACTTGGCTTTAAGTTCAGCAAAGTCACTTGAACATAGTTGATCCCCATTTTGAGGCACTTGAAATAAGTATGCATTTCGCTCGTGAGCGTATGTTGCAAGCACCGATCAGCTATTTTTTGCCATTTCACGCACAAACCATCAATGCGCTGCCAGCGTTCAATGAGATCAGCCGGTAACAAGCCAACGCAGTGATGCCAAAACAAGCACGACTTCACTCAGTGACACCAAATCAGTGGTTGTTTTGCTTTGAGTTGGCTTTGGCATATCATCCAAAAAAGATGAATAGGAAAAGGTCATCGGATCTCCTTGTTGCCTCAGTCACCATTGATTATCTATCAATGGTTACCTATTGTATAATTTTAAGAGTGCGCTTCCCAGCCAGTGCATGGCACTGGCAGCGCACCATCGTGTTATTCATCTACGGTGGGTATGGCAATGGAAAACTTCACTCGCGGCGGCCAAGTTCTTTTGCATCAGATCCGCATGTTTAAACAAGTGCTGCGGGTCTTGATTTTAGCATTCATGTTTACCCTGCTGCTGACCACGGGCTTGACCTTGTGGCGGCAAGTCGAAGACAAACCACTCGTGTTGTCATTACTACTTGGTCAAGTCAAAGCACAATGGGTCACGGACAAGAACACCCCCATTGAATTTAAAGATAGTACGGGTCGCCGTTTTACCCTGGCGGCGAATCGTTTTGAGCGCCATCCCTATGTTATCGCCCATATTCAACAATTAAAAACCCAAGCCAAGCGTAGCAGCTTCATCGGTCTTATCAGCGCCTTAGTACTCGTATTCTTACTCGGTCTCTTTTTTTGCACGCGCGTTAAACGCAAGACACAATTGGTTGATGGCAATCAAGTACAAAGTCCCAAGCAAGTCAAACGTCTCATGCACCGAAAGGGCATAAAATCGAGTCTCACCATTGGGGGATGTCCGCTACCTGATAAAAAAGGCGAAAACAAAAATATTATCCTGCATGGTGGCACTGGCACGGGCAAAAGCCAGATTTTCCGGCAAATAGCACAACAACTCAGGAAGCAAGGCAAACCTGCAATAGTCTATGCCAAAGGTGATCTACTCGACTTATATCGGCCTGGTAAAGATATCCTCCTTAATCCTTTAGATACACGCGGTGCGCACTGGTCATTATTCGAGGAATGCCAGACAAAAGCGGATTTTGAAGCATTAGCCGAAAGTTTGATACCCATGCCTGCCACGTTAACTGATCCGTATTGGATTAATTCTCCACGTACTTTGTTTGTTGCGCTTGCGATGGAAATTGCTAAGGATAAGCCATCACATCACAAATTATTCAGCACGCTCAACAGCAGTGATTTAAGCGTTTTACAAAAGTTACTCGAAGATACCCCTGCTGCCAGCCTGGTTTCTAAAGAAACGCCTAAAACGACATACAATATTATCAGTACGCTAAGCAATCACATTCGCGCACTTGAAAATGTAGACGATCAAGTTGATCCGAATAAAGCAGGATCTAGTCTTCTTGTTATTAGTGAGTGGGTCAAGCGAAATGACGATGGCTGGTTATTCTTAACCAGTCGGCAAAACCAACATGCGCTATTAAAACCACTGCTCTCCACTTTCTTAAACATTGCTTTTTACACCCTGCTCAGCTTGGAAGCACATCAAAGCAATGGCTTATGGGTAATGCTGGATGAATTGCCCTCATTACAGCGTTTGTCACATTTGATGCCGACCTTAGCCGAGGCACGCAAATTTGGTGGGCACTTTCTTATAGGGATGCAAAATTATCTGCAATTGCGCGCCATTTACGGTGCGAACGAGGCCAGCGTCATTGCTTCCTTGTGCGACACTGGCGTATTTTTTCGGTCAACGGGGGAAGTTAACGAGTGGGTCAGCAAGCAACTGGGGCAAGTGACAGAAAAAAAAGAAAGCAAAAGCATCAGCTATGGTGCCAGCCATCATCGTGACGGCGTTAATTTAAGCACCCAGGAAAAAAGCCGCCCCTTAGTCTCCGCATCTAAAATAGCCGAGCTTGAGGATTTAGAATTTTTTATTCGTCTCAAAGGCAAGTGGCCAGTGGTCAAAACCAAAATCCCCTATGTGGCAAGTACCAGCAAAGTCCCCGCATTCATCTCAAAAGAAAAACAAGCAGAGAAAAAAATTAACCCACTGGATGAACTGTTTTTCTCGAAACAGGGTTGATTTACCTTACAATGGGTGTGGTAAAAAAGCCAACCCTGATTTTACCAATCATTCTCATTTAAAAAAAAATTCATCAATTTTTAAGCGCTTAGTTTTTGTTAGATGA
Source organism: Gammaproteobacteria bacterium (assembly GCA_036480475.1). Taxonomy (GTDB): domain Bacteria; phylum Pseudomonadota; class Gammaproteobacteria; order JAZGGN01; family JAZGGN01; genus JAZGGN01. The sequence goes on along the minus strand of JAZGGN010000179.1, from coordinate 141 downwards.
TATCTTGTATTGGACACCCGTAATAATTCATCAAAATAAATTAGAGAGAGGCATTGCTTTATAGAATCAATGAGATAGAATTCTTTCCATAAAAGGAACCATTCACCCAAAGGGTGAAACAAAGAGGTGAAAGTAATGAGG
>JAZGGN010000178.1:0-2851 GCA_036480475.1 Gammaproteobacteria bacterium | reverse complement strand
GTTTTCGCTATCGTGTCAATGGCACCGCTTGCATGGTTGAAGGGCATGATGGTATCCAAATTACATTACGTACTATTCCGACGACACCACCACGACTGAGTGATTTAAATTTACCGCAAGCAATCCTCGATGTGATTGCGCCACAAGAAGGCACTGTTTTTATTACTGGCGCAACGGGTTCAGGAAAATCAACTTTACTTGCTGCGATTATTCGCGAATTGATTGAACGAAAAGATAGTAATCGTAAAGTATTAACTTATGAAGCACCGATCGAATTTGTTTTTGATGAAATTGTAACTACTTCTGCGGTTGTCAGCCAAACAGAAATACCACGTCACCTACCTTCTTTTGCCGCTGGGATCCGCAATGCACTGCGTCGCAAACCCCGTTTGATCATGGTTGGCGAATGCCGTGACAATGAAACCATCAGTGCTGCCTTAGAAGCCGCATTGACTGGCCACCCAGTTTACACGACCTTACATACTGCTGGCGTGACTGAGACCATGCGTCGTTTGATCGCTTCATTTCCAGGCGAAGATCGGCAAAGTCGTATCGTTGATATCATTGAAACGATACGCTTATGCATTTGGCAAAAGTTAGTCCCTAGTACAGATGGCAAACGTGTTGCACTACGCGAATATTTAACCTTCGATGAAAAAACCCGCGATCATTTATTGGGACAAGATCCTAACAAAATAAATCAAGCCATCCGCCGCTTACTCAAAGAACAAGGACAACCACTGATCGTTGATGCTAAGGAAAAATATAAGCAAGGCATTATCAGCGAACGCGATTATACAATTCTCAGTACTGCTGCTGGAAAAGTGGTTTAACCGCAACCACTCACCCTGTCGTAGGAAACGTCTATATTTGGGCAATCTCGGATAGGAAGCTGAGCTATTACACTTTCTTGATTTAACTGACTAAAGCGCCCCCACAGGAACTACCACAACCCGCAGTACAAGCAAAGCAGTGGTTCGCAAAAGCAATTTCGCCGCACAGTTCGCTTAAGCTATTCACATCCATAATGCTGCGCTGTTTGCGCTTGATCGGCAGATCGAGCATTTGATTAAAATCACAATCATAAATACGACCATCCCAGGCGATCGAAATCAAATGGGTACACATCACACCCAATGCGGCTTGTGGATTAAAATTATCGATCAATAATTGCATATATTCCGCTAGCTTGTCTTCGCGCACCAACAAATGCTTAAAGCGATTAATGGGCACATTAGTAATGGTATACAATTGATTAAATGTAATATCAAAATCATCTTTCAACACTTGCTTATACTGTGCCTCTAGGGCAGGCTGTGCAGGAGGCAAAGTGGCGCCCAATGGGTTATAGACCAAATTTAAACGCAAATTGCTATCTGCTTTGCCGTAACCCAAGGCATTCAGCTTTTGTAAAGCTCGAATGCTTTTGCCAAACACACCTTTGCCACGCTGCTTTTCCAAGTTTTCACGCGAATAACAAGGCAAAGAGCAAATAATTTCGACTTGGTTGTCGCATAAAAATTCTGCCGTATCTTCCTGGCCCGGCTCAAACAATACAGTGAGGTTACAGCGGTCAATCACATGCTTTCCTAAAGCACGCGCTTCGCTGACAAAATAACGAAAGTTAGAATTTAATTCCGGCGCCCCGCCAGTGAGATCGATCGTGTGAAGATCAATATTGTCTTTTAATAAAGTGAGTAATTGATCAAATATCGCTTTTGACATTTGCTCCGTGCGCTTTGGCCCCGCATCCACATGGCAGTGATGACAAGCTTGATTACATTTCTTGCCGACGTTGATTTGTAAAACATCAATAAGCTTCCGATCGACTTGCAAATCATGTTGCTTGAGCTTTGCTGTAAAACTCATTCGTGTCCGTTCCTTAGAAACGGACACGAAATAACTTCCTGTTTTGCATCTCATCTTCATACCATTTTGAATTTTTTCTCAATCGAAAAATCCTCAAATTACCCCGGTAGTCCTGCGGTTTTTCTCAATCGAAACAAATTCAACCTAGCATAAATCTGAGCGCAAAACCGGGAAATTATTTCGTGTCCGTTCCTTAAACCAATTTTGCTATGGTGCTGCCGATCTCACTCGGTGATTTCACTGTGGTCACACCCGCAGCTTCTAGTGCCACATATTTTTCAGCCGCAGTGCCTTTGCCACCAGCAATGATCGCACCCGCATGTCCCATGCGTTTTCCCTCAGGCGCCGTAACCCCAGCAATATACGCTACCACGGGTTTACTCACATTGCTTTTAATAAATTCTGCTGCTTCTTCTTCCGCCGAGCCGCCGATTTCTCCGACCAAAACAATCGCTTCGGTTTGATCATCCTTTTCAAATAAAGCCAGTGCATCAATAAAATTAGTGCCGGAGATCGGATCACCACCAATCCCAATACAGGTACTCTGGCCCAAACCTGCATCTGTGGTTTGCTTAACCGCTTCATAAGTTAAGGTGCCTGAACGCGATACAATACCGATCTTACCAGGCAAGTGAATATAACCTGGCATAATGCCAATTTTACATGCCCCTGGCGTAATGATGCCCGGACAATTCGGACCAATCAAGCGCACGGCAGGATGTTGATCAATATAAGCTTTAACCACCAGCATATCTAAGGTTGGGATCCCTTCGGTAATACAAACAATTAATTGAATGCCTGCATCGACCGCTTCAACAATCGAATCTTTGCAAAATGGTGCCGGCACATAAATCACACTGGCATCCGCTTGCGTCGCTGTTACCGCTTGCGCAACCGTATCAAACACAGGCAAATCTAAATGCTTTTGTCCGCCTTTGCCCGGCGTCACACCACCCACCATTTTTGTGCCATACTCAATGGC
>JAZGGN010000177.1:0-2134 GCA_036480475.1 Gammaproteobacteria bacterium | reverse complement strand
GGCAGTCGCGAATATAATGTTGCTTTAGGTGAGCGTCGTGCTAAAAGCGTTGCTAACTTGTTACGCTTAAATGGCGCAGATAATAGCCAAATTAGGGTGATTAGCTACGGTGAGCAGCGTCAAGTTGACAAAATTGACGGTGTAAGCGACGAGGATTACAGTCAACTTAACCGACGTGTTGTTGTCACTTACGAAGCTGTTAAGTAGTAGTGGACCATAATGAGTCATAAATCTTATTTGGCCGCACTTCTCAGTGGTGCGATATGGTTTGCGGGCAGTGCGATTGCTGCACAGCAAACATTTACAACGGATAGTACAGCAAGGGCAGGGGCAAGTGATTCTGCCCTTTTGCTGTCTCAAATCGATGCTTTACAACAAGAATTGCGTGAATTAAGAGGGCAATTTGAGGTTCAAGGCAATGACTTGAGCGTATTAAGGCAGCAACAGCAGGCTTTTAATAAGCGCATGAATGAGTTTGCAGGCGCTGATGAAGATGTGGTTGATAGTGTAAAGGATGAACTAGAGAAACAGGATACAGCTGTGCCTGCTTCACCTGTGCTAGATGATGATGAACAAAAAGAAATGCCATTAGATGAACAGAGTAGTTATCAATGGGCATATGAGTTGATACGTCAGCAGGATTTTGATGCTGCAACGTTGGCGATGCAGCGTTTTTTACGTGATTATCCAGAGGGTACTTATGTCGCCAATGCACGTTATTGGCTGGGTGAATTATACTTAGCGCAAAGTCAGCCGGAGCAAGCCATTGAGCAGTTTAATGTTGTGCTTGATCAGTATGATCAATCTAATAAAGTGGCACCGTCGATGCTAAAAATTGGTTTTGCCTATCACGAAAAAAACGACTTAGTCCAAGCGCGGGAATACTTACAGCAAGTTCGTACACTTTTCCCGAACTCTGGTGAAGCGTATTTAGCTGCTGGACGCCTGGAAATGATTGCTCGGGAGACAGCTTCCGAAAGTTAGAAGTCAATTGTTATAGGAGAAAAGTCACAGCGTGACTTTTTCGTTTCAGAAAAAAGGAGATCCCTCCTTGTCGTTACTCTCTTGCTTTTTCATAAGATAATCGTAGCCAGGAAGATCAAAGCATGGTGAGAGAACGATAGCATGTCGAATCTACGTATCACTGAGATATTTCACTCGTTGCAGGGCGAAGCCAGCACGGTGGGTTGGCCGACGGTATTTATCCGTCTAACGGGTTGTCCGCTGCGTTGTTACTATTGTGATACTGCCTATGCTTTTAGCGGTGGTCAAATGACCTCTATTGCAGCTATCTTAAATCAAGTCGCCAACTTTAATTCGCAGTATGTGACTGTGACTGGGGGAGAGCCGTTGGCACAAAGTAATTGTCTGTCATTATTGGTGCAATTATGTGATCAAGGTTATAAAGTTTCGTTAGAGACCAGTGGTGCGATGGCCATCGCATCGGTTGACTCTCGAGTTATTAAAGTGGTTGATGTTAAAACGCCTGCCTCAGGGATGTGTGAGCGCAATCGTCTGACTGACTTTCAATATCTTTTATCGCATGATCAAGTCAAATTTGTCATTTGTGATCATAACGATTATCTATGGGCAAAACAATTAATATCTCAATATCAATTACACCAGCGCTGCACGGTATTGTTCTCTCCTAGCTATCAACAAGTTGCTGATCGCAACCTTGCTGATTGGATTTTAGAAGATCAATTACCCGTACGTTTCCAAATGCAGTTGCACAAGTATCTTTGGGGAGATATACCTAGCCGGTAGTATGCTCGTCAGAGATGCTCCCAATCTGGGATGCCAAAATGACCCTCTTTGACGGGTAACGGGTATACATGAAAAGAATTTGCTGGTGCTGTTGTGTTAATAGATTTCAATGCTTTGTGAAAGAAAGCTAAAGTAATAAATATTATAAATTATTTGTGGTATTTAATTGATTGATTATATTAATGTTTATCCTGAGATAGAGGTTAGCTGCTTTTTTTAGGTTAAACAATAAAGTTGTCAGCAGATAGCTCTATCGCGGCAACATTTTGTAGGAATGCGTAGTACTCGCCACCAACTGCAAGTGTCGTACTGTTGCCGACAGATCCAATTGAAATCTCGTTGACACTGCTAAGACCAAGCGCAGAGA
>JAZGGN010000176.1:0-2739 GCA_036480475.1 Gammaproteobacteria bacterium | reverse complement strand
AAAGGCGAGGTACCAACCACTCATTGCATGTGCTAGACAATCGAAGTTGTTTGATGAGTGGCAAAGCTGCAGACCAATCGCTAAAATGCTCACCGACAATATCAGTCCACCAGCCACTTTCAGCCGGCACATAAGCCACCAATTGTCGCCATTGGGGTGCCGGAAAATCTTCGCGTAATTTCCCATCTAAAGCCACGGTGCCTTCGTTGCAATCCAGATCGGCCAGTGCGCGTAAAAATAAAGATTTTCCAGATCCTGAAGCACCTTGCACCAGCAGGCATTCCCCCTTCGCAAGCTCAAAAGAGATCGGATCTAAGTTAATTGGTTGTAATTTTTGTACGGATAGCATGGGGAGCCTCAGCTCAGGAAATTAAGATAAAATCTTCAGGTCTATTGGTAAGTTTTATTTAAGTGCCCTCTTTGAAAGGTAACGGGTATATAGCAGGGTATTCTATCACCGATGATTGAAAAGCTCACCTCTGTCTATTTCTTGAGCTTGATCCAGGGGATAGTGGGGTATGGTCGTTTTTATAGTATGGCGTGCTTGAATCTGGAAAGAGTACCTAACCAAATTCAGGGAAATAGAGGTAAAGTGGTGTTCGAAGAGAGAAGTACCAAATAGAGAAGCAAAGCAGGGATGTCATTTCGCCTGTTCTGGATTTGAGTTGGGGTGGCTGTGCCTTAGAGGGTAGTTCAAAAAACGCCCTCTAAATTAAAATTTTGCACGATTTTTAGTTGCCAAAGGTGTTGCTATCTCGTGAAAGATTTAGCCTGTCCCTGGACTAAATTGACCTGCCAACGTGCCAGCCTTTTTTACCGCGACTTAACCCTCATTCGACTGCTTCTCAAGTGACGCGACACTGCCTATGGCCTATGTCTCCATGTTTTGGCTGTCTTCGGACCATTCGTCTTACGGCACCCTACTACATAAGCGCTAGCTATCGTAAGCGCTTCGCCCGAGTTATGATGATGTCGACGACGACAAGGAGCTATTTAATTGTTGTGACTCGAAATCTTCAGGTATTAGAGAGGTATCTGAAGGTCGATTAGTCTTCCAGACCATGCACCAAGAAGAGTTCAAAGAAGAGGACGAAAGAGAGGATGATACCGATTCCGAACTCGGATCCGAAAAAGATTCATATACTGCTGCTTGAGGCTGTTCTACCTGGGGCGGTTGTTCTGCTTGAGACTGTTTTTTTGCGCGCAGTTCTTTCGAAAATTGTTTCAAGTCTTTTACTAAAGCATTTAACCTTGCTTGTATCTGTGCTTCTCTACTCATAATAATGACCTCTTAAATGTTATTTCTAAATCCAAATGGACTTAAGCTGTATGAAGCCAAAGTGGTATTCAGCAACATGAAACCCAGTATAAACCTTATTGTATAAATATCAATCATTATTAATAATAATATTAAATCAATTTGAGAGAGTTAGGTGTATTATAGTTATGTTTTTAATCTTTACTTAACCCTAGGAAAAGCAGTTGTCAGGCGATCTGCTCTGACAGATGTACGCGCGTTGCTGGCTGTCAGCGGGCTAAATCATAATGTTATTTTTGCGCCGACTCGGCGGATCATCTTAGCTTGTGCGCATTGTTTAAAGTGGTTGTACATAAGCTGCTAAATCTTTTATACTTGCGCGCAACAAATAGACTGCTTTTCTAATCGAGTATTTTGTATGGTCCAGCTTGGGGTAAAACGCTTATGCGTTTTGCAAAGTGCGATTTGTCTCTTGCTGACGATTGGCTTTTATATTAGCATTGGCCGCCAAGCGGCTTATTCTGCGCTGTTGGGGAGCTTGATTGTCTTAGTGGCCAGCCAGTATTTGGCTTGGCGGCTGTTTAAATACTCAGGTGCAGCTGCGGCAAAAAGAATCATCAAGACATTTTATCGCGCAGAAGCGGTCAAGCTGGTGTTTGTCGCGTTGATGTTCGCTCTTGTGTTTATTTTTGTCGACATTTTAGCGCCGGTGTTTTTTTTAAGTTTTATTGTGACGCAAGCAACGCATTGGCTTGCGTCCTACCTGTTTAATGGAAATTAATAACCATGGCAAGCGAACAGCCTTCCAGTACAGATTATATTCAGCATCACTTGGATCACCTGCGTGTACAATTGCCAGGTACTGAAGGTAGCTTTTGGATGGTGCATTTAGATACCTTACTGATCTCTTTTATGCTTGGTGCTGGCTGTCTATTTCTTTTTTGGTGGGTGGCACGCAAAGTGACGGCGGGTGCGCCGGGCAAACTACAAAATTTTATTGAAGTCATGGTTGAATTTGTCGATGGTCAAGTCAAAGATTGTTTCCACGGCAAGAATCAATTAATTGCGCCGTTGGCATTGACAATATTCGTCTGGGTATTCTTGATGAACTTTATGGATCTGGTGCCCGTCGATCTATTGCCGTTGACGGCGACCTTCTTTGGTGCTGAATATTTCCGTGCGGTACCGACTGCCGACTTGAACTTGACCTTTGCCTTGTCGCTGAGCGTTTTTATACTCATTATTTTTTATAGTATAAAAATCAAAGGGGTGGGCGCCTTTGTAAAAGAGTTAACGATGCAGCCGTTTAATCATTGGCTGATGATCCCATTTAACTTTATTTTAGAGGCGGTGGGCTTGCTGGCAAAACCAATATCCTTGGCTTTGCGTTTGTTTGGGAACTTATATGCTGGCGAATTGATTTTTATCTTACTGGCGCTATTTTCCTTGCAAATGGCTTTCCCGATTGGTCTCGGGAGTAG
>JAZGGN010000175.1:0-6871 GCA_036480475.1 Gammaproteobacteria bacterium | reverse complement strand
TTGAACAAGATGGCTTTGATATCGCTTATTTAAGCGAACTCGATCCCCTGTGGAATGACGATGAGTTAAGTACAATCCTTAATCCCGAAGTGTTTTTATTTACTAATATTATTGCACAAGCGGCCTGTAGTGCTGACTGTGTGAGTGCCAGCGCTAATTTAGCGCTAGATAAATTATTTTGGTGTGCAGGTTGTCAAGGATCGATGTATCCACTATCAGGCAGCGTGGCCTATGACAATTCCCATTTACAAGCTGCACTCTTATTAGTGCAGCGTATGACCTACAAATTACAGCGCGAGGGTTTATTGTGGCAAGTAGCCACCGATGAAAACTCCGAAAAGTTATGCAAGCCGCAATATGCTCCCATCTTAAAAAAATCGACTTATCGCAGTCAAATGACTTATCCGGTTAGAGGCAAGGGGGAAGCTTTTGGCAAAAGCACCGCCTTATGGGGCGCGGGTAAAGAATTTCCTGTACAGGGCGAGCACTTTAATTTCTTACTCTTTAGGAAAAGAAATTGCTGTGCTTTTTAAAGGGGAGCGGGGGTAATTATGATTAATTACGAGAAAAATAAAATTCATATCAACTTTATAACGCTATTACTGCTATTACTCAGTCTATGTTTTGCTATGAATAAGGCTCAGGCCAATGAAGCCCCCGCCGCAGAGCTATTAAATAGTCTACAAACACTCTCACAAAATCAAAAAAATGCTGAGCCTCAAGTCATGCTATTGGTTTCTTTTTCACTGCCAGAGGCGAGCTTAAAGCAATATATCGCGCAAGCGGCTTATTTAGATATCCCGCTCTATATTCGCGGACTTTATCAAAACTCACTGCTGGCCACCCAACAAAAAATAGCGCGTTTATTAGGTGAAGACATTCAAGGCGGACTTGCCATTGATCCAACTAAATTTAGCCAATTTAATATTGAGCGTGTGCCAACCTTGGTTATTGCACAAGATAAGCAGCGCTTTGATGTAGTTAGTGGTCATGTCAGCTTACAAGCTTTAATCGAGGCTATTAATGATCGAGGTGCTTATGGTCAAACGATGGCGGCAACCTTATTAGGCAGGATACAGACATGGCAAGATTGAGCATTCTCTCTATCGTCATGATAATAAACTTAAACAGCGCTCTAGCGGCGCAAAGCAACTATGAAGCTTTTCTAAATGAAGCGGCTAATTTACATCAACAGGCCACAGACACTTTTTTAAATATCACACCGAGCGATAATCCAAGCTTTACCACCGAGAATCCTGATGAGATTAACCTTATCAATGAAGATTTAAACGCGCTGGGCAACCAACAGTTTTTAGAGGACGAATATGCACAACTGTTACAACAGCATTTTTACCAAGCGCCGCGTTTTAGCTTTGATGCTGAGGATAGTGCGCTTACCCAAGCACAAATCATTCAAGATAATGCACTCGCCATCACGCAAGGGGTAGCGAATAGTGACACGCAATGCCAAGCAGAAAAAATTTGTACACCAACCTTTAGTGAGACGACTTGCCAAGAACCCTTATTTTCCGGTGAACAAATCTGCACGGAGCATTTACAGGCTCGTGTCGTTACCCCAGAGCTAAGACAAGATACCCTTATCGTCAAATTACAGCAACTCTCTTTTAGTTGGTTTTGGTCGGTGTCTGCCAGCAGCACGATCCCGTTGAGCACACCGCAAAATGCCACTTTTAGCAATGTCAGTGCCAATATTAACATTGCGCCTGAAATTGGCGATCTTGATCAAGCTTGTCCTAACTTTGAGGCCCGTCTTAAAGATTGGTATTTTAGCTGCAATGGTCAAAATTGCCCTTTTGACAAGGAGCAATTCAATAATAATGTCACCTTTCGCGTGACAGCGTTACCTCATTGTAACAATCAACAACAACTGGCACTCACTTGGCAGGCAACATGGTTTAATGGTGGTTATTTATCACAAATTACTGAATGGGTGGTTGAGCTTGAAATTGATTATCAACCACAAACCCAAGTTGAACTCACTTGGGATAATCGTTGTGACATTTATCAACAATTAGTCACACAGGGGGTTTGTGAGCTAACGGCACCACCCATTTGTTTAAGCGGCCCTGAAAGCCGTGACATCGACGGCCATACGGTGACGGCAGATTGCTGGCAACGGCAAAGCCGTTATCAATGTGGGATAAATGGCAACAATAGCTGTGCTATGCCACGTTCACAAGGCTGTGAACAGATCGGTTCACGCTGTATGCAAGAAGTTGCCGGTGTTTGTGTGCAGTATGAACAAACCCTACGTTGTCCTGAAACCACTTGCGACGATCAAATCCCTATGGTTTGTGACGATCAAAGCACTTTCTGTATTGAGGGAGATTGTAATACGCCCGACGATCCGCCTTTTAATCAAGTTGACTTTGTGCAAACTGCCGCCATTTTATCGGCTTTCGATCAAGCGACCAATGAATTTAATAGCAATACCCAGCAAGTTTTTAAAGGAACGGGGATGCAATGTCGTAGAAAGGCGACCGGTTTTAATAATTGTTGTGCTGATAAAGGTTGGGGACAAGATATTGGCCTGGCCAGTTGTGATAGCAACGAAAAGCGTTTAGGTCAAGCAAGACAAGACGGCTTATGTGCTTATGTTGGCGAATACTGCGCCAATAGCGTGTTAGGGGTTTGTATCACGCGCAAACAAAGTTATTGCTGTTTTGACCACAAACTCTCGGCCATCGTACAAATTCAAGGGCGTGGACAAATGGGTTTAGGCTACGGCGAGGTTGAACAGCCGAATTGTCGCGGCTTGTCTTTAAGTGAATTGCAGCGTATTGACTTTGAGCGCTTAGATTTTAGTAGCTTTGTGGCTGATTTACAAAATCAAACCACTTTGCCGAACGAGGTTGAAATACAAGCAGAGCTTAAAGCACGTATTGAAGCATTTTATCAGGGGCGACAATGAGCGTTAGCAAGATAAGCAAAAAACCCCTTAAAATTAGCCTAGCGCTGCTAAGCTTAATTTTTAGTTTGCTCGCGCAAGCACAAAATTTTGAAGGACAAGCCGCAACCGGTTGGTCTTGGTATTTCGATCCGACAAGCGCACCCTCACGCCCACAGCAAGCAAGTGCAACTCCCTTATCAGTTGAGGCACGGATGGAAAATCTACAAGCCATTATTGATCGCGCCTTAAAGCGTTCTATTCTCGATCCAACCCCTGAGAATATCGCCCACTACATCAACCTACAAAATCAAATGGCAGATACCGCGCATCGTTATGCCCAAAGTTGGTCAGCGGTCTTACTCAAGCAACCGCAATTAGATTATTCCTTGATTCAACCGACCAACAGTGCAGGGCGTGAAGTGATTGCCGCGCAAACCTTACTTGAACAAGAATTAGCCCTTGAAATTGTCGCTGAGAGTTCAGGGCTTATTTTCTTCTATCGCGGTGATTGTCCGTATTGTCACCGCTTTGCCCCGATTTTAAAGCAGTTTAGTGATTTCTATGACATTGAAGTCTTGGCCGTGAGTTTAGATGGTGGCTTATTAGCAGAATTTCCTGAGCCTATATTTGATACCGAAAAAGCACAATTACTCAAGGTGACCACGGTACCTGCGCTATTTGCCGCTAATCCTGCCAGTAATACGATAGTACCGATTGCCTTTGGTTTGGTTAGTGAAGATGTCTTGCGTGAACGTTTAGTGACACAACTATTGCCAGAACAACAGCGCTTAGTCAAACAGCATTTTGATCAAGCCATTGGGGAACCGCTATGAAAAAAACAATCAATCGTAATAAGTCGATGCTAAGCGTGGTCAGCGTTCCTTTACTCTTACTGTATGCTTCATCAAGCTTAGCCAGTGTCAGCAGCGACTTAAACAACTTTTTCAACAATCTAGGTTTTGCCGCCAATGTCACCGCACCCAATGCTTACGAGGGTCAGCAAGCCGGTTATTATACCGGCGGTAGTCTATTTGCTCGTTCACAGGTCAGAAATGTGCCGCTGGCCTCTATCCAACTGCCAAACATTAAAGCCGGTTGCGGCGGCATTGATTTCTTCGCCGGTGGCTTTTCTTTTATTCAAGGTGAGCAGCTTATTCGTATGGCTAAAAGTGTGCTGAATGAAGCCCCTGCTTATGGCTTTCATTTAGCGTTGGCGACGATTTCACCGATGGTGGAAAGCAAGCTTGGCTTTTTAAACAAGTGGGTTAGTGACATCAACCGCTTTAACTTAAACTCTTGTGAAATGGCAGCAACCGTTGTCGGTGGTGTCTGGCCTAAAAATGACCTTGCTTCACAACGCATTTGTGAAACCATCGGTGATAGTCAAGATATATTTACTGATCGCGTGCGTGCGCGCCATCAATGCGGAAACGCCCGCGAGCGTATGAAAACGCTATCACAATTTGAAAATACACCGCCCTGGGCTGACCTTATTCCGATCAATACCAATATCGCTTGGGACGCCATCCAGAAAAACAGTTTTTTAAGTGCTGATCAAATTCTAGCTGAATTTTTTATGTCCTTGTCGGGCAGTATTATTTTTACCACCGATGCTAAGGGAGACAACGATAAAAAAACCTTAGACGCCCTCGGTGCCGATCGTAATTTGCTCAATGTCTTATTGAATGGTGGTGAGGCACAAATTTACCAATGTGATGAAGCCAGCAAATGTTTAAATCCTGAATTAAAGCCAGTAACCATTAATCAAGGCTTGCGTGATAAAATTTTGCGCTTATTAGGTGACATGGTGAGTAAAATTAATAACGATGGTGCACTCGATGATGACACCATTGATTTTCTAAATGCCACCGCCTTTCCCATCTTTAAATTACTTATGGTGGAATTATCTTATACCCAAGGTCAATTGTTTACCGATATCAATCGTTATGCTGATGTTATTAGTCTTGATTTACTGTATCAATATTTAACTGAAAATATGCGACTTATCAAACAATCAGCGCGTAACTTGCAAATGGACGAGCAATTAGTCTCTGATTTTATAAGTAATAATATCAACGCGACTTTAGCCACACTGAACGAATTAAAAAACGATGCCAACTTAAGCGTTGGTATCATCATGGAATTTATTAAACAATCGCAAAGCCTAGAGCAAGCCTTAGCTGGGCGCTTGGGCGATTTCACCCAAGATAGTTTTGCGTGGGCTAGGGGGCTGTAGATGCAATGGACGGTTATCACGCAGGGCGGCTTAGAGATTTACGTCCAAATTTTTAATGCCATTGCCACTATCACTGGGCAAAATGGTTACTTAACCCTACTGCGCTTATTTATCACCTTCGGACTGGTGTTCGTCTTATTTGAAATGAGTGTCAAACTCAATGTACATCAGAGTATTCGTTGGTTTGCGGTAGTCTTTCTAATTTACGGTGTCGCGCTTGGTCCCAAAGTCACACTCAACATCGAAGATACGTTGAGAGGGCAAGAGCGAGCAGTTGATAATGTTCCTTTAGGCGTGGCCCTACCAGCCACCGTTTTTACCAAAGTCGGTTATAAAGTCACCCAAGCCATGGAAAGTATTTTTAATCTGCCGAATGATTTAGTCTATTCTAAAACAGGGATGGTGATGGGTTCACAATTAATGGTCGCCGCCGGTCAGTTTGAAGTCACCGACTTAGATTTCCGTCAAGATTTAAGCAATTTTACCCGCCAGTGTATTTTTTATGATTTATTATTGGGTAAATATTTATGGTCAGAATTAGCGAGTAGCAATGATATTTGGCGCTTTGTCAAAACACGGGCCTCACCAGCACGCGCCTTTAAAAATCAAGACGGGTTTCAAACTTGCCAGGACGGGGTTCTAGATTTAGAGAATCGCTGGGAAGCGGCCATCGATCACGCGGCTGCTGTGTATGGGGCACGCTTTTATGGGCAGTGGCACAATGCGGATAATGCCAAAGCGGCCCTTTTAAAAGCTTTGCCTTTGGCTTATAAATATTTTACTGACATTTCCTTATCTGCCAGCAGCATGATGCAGCAAAACATGATGGCTAACCTTATCCGTCAAGGGGCGGGGCAATTTGCCAGTCACAGCAATGCCCCAGCCGCCGCGCAAGCGTTGGCGATTGAACGCTCGGATGCGCAAATGCGCGCCAGCCTACAAATCTCCGGCAGCAAAGCAGCTTATTGGCTCAGCATTATGCGCTTAGTGTTGGAAGGTTTATTATTTGGCGCTTTTGTGTTGTTGCTCCCCTTGTTTTTATTGCCCAAGGGCTTATCTTTATTAAAACACTATCTCACCGTATTGCTCACGCTTGAGATGATAGCACCACTGTATGCGATTACCCATTTGATTTTTATGACCACGGCGGCGAGCTCTGGGGCGGCTGGGATTCAAGACCCGTCGGGTGACGGTTTAAATCTAGTCACCCAAATGGGCTTTGCCATGATACACCAAGATATGGCAGCGCTTGCCGGTCGGGTCAGTCTTTCTCTGCCTTTTATCGCTTATGCGCTGGTGGCAGGTTCGGGCTATGCCTTGATGCAATTTGCCAACAGCGTGATATCAGGGCCAGCGGAGAGTGCGGCGGGAACGGCTGCCGGTGAAATTACCACTGGTAACTACAGCTTTGGCAATAGCACACTGGATAATCAGAATATTGCTAATAATACGCGCTATCATCGTGATGAAAATATCACCTCTTATGGTGGAGCGTATGATACCACGGCTGACACCGGCGGCACGATCAGGATTACCCCAGATGGTCGTCTTGTTTTTAATGCAGCACCAGGCATGAGTAATACTGGTAGTCAAATGAGTGTGTCGTTCCGGTGCCCCCACCTAACAGCCTAAATTTTCAAAAAAAATTGCCAAATTATGAAAGTTTATGATAGATTATTTGCGATCAAGTCAGGTTGCAGTAAAATTGACTGGGTAAGGGTAGA
>JAZGGN010000174.1:0-2728 GCA_036480475.1 Gammaproteobacteria bacterium | reverse complement strand
TGTAAAATTTTCTTATTTGCCCAATCTCCTAAGCGCTCCAAAACCTTTGGGTATTCAATTTTTAGTAACACCAGCGAGTCAGCAAATTTTACAAGTTCATTTGGATAAGCTAAAGCAGCATTCTCTGCCTGCTCTATTGCTGACTCATGTTCGCCGTTTAACGCCAGTAGAATTGCCTGTTTATATGTAACCGGGGCACTCGGGTTAAATCCCATTACTCGTTGGTTAACTTTCAGTTTAAGGTCAAGCTTTTCTTGATTCAATTCCATTGCGCTCGATAACGCATAATCAACGTAAGGTGATAGTAGAGTTTTTTGATGTAGCGCTTGTAAGACACTACTATTGGAACCGATCAGCGATTTGTTTTGGTTATCTTGGTCTGACATGATTGATTCAATCTGGCGATAATCCTGTTCCACCGTCACCATTACCCCCCAGCCTAAAACCAATATCAATAAAGTTACCAATTTTCCTATGTGGGGAAGTCGCATCGAAATGAAACGGGTCTCACCCGCTCCGAGTAAAAACGCAGCTAGCCCAAGAAAATGTCCATACCACAATGGAAATTCATGCAAACTGTGAAGGCCTATAATTCCAACTAGCGCTAGTAACCACCATAATGCGAGATCAAGTGACTGTCGCCTCACGCTATATAACCCAAGCAACCAGAGCACAATGCCGCCAACTACTGGTAGCGTTCCAGCCAGACCGGTTTCAGCCAGCAAATGCAAAATTATATTGTGTGCGTTGTTGTAAATTCCAAAAATTTCTGGGTTCTGAAATACCGTTGCCAAGTAAAAATGATGCAAGGCGAATTGCCCTGTGCCTATCCCCAATACCGGTGCCTGTAAAAACATATGCCAAGCTTCTTTCCATAAATAAAACCGAATCGATGAACCGGAAGCTTGGTCAAATATCCGTTCAACCCCAGTTATTGTCCCCGTTGGAACAACGAATAAGGACGTTTGCGCCAACCATTGCATCAATACAAAACCTGTAATCAGGAGAAATGATGCTATTACTAACCTACGTTTTGCCACATTTCCTTCCGTGCAAACTGTTCCACGCCAGTAGAGAAGTAACGAAAGTACAAGTACTGCAAACAGATATACTCCAGAACTTCGTGAACCACTTAAAGACAAAACAAATAAAAGTGGTAGAGCAAGTAGTATAGCAACCCAGATAGGTAGCCTGGCAGCAGCGAAAAGGAAAATCAACGAGGCTAACGTAAGACTAATATAAGTAGCAAAATGATTAGTTTGGCCGACATTTCCGTATACAGCAGCAAAATTTTTAGCAGCGATAAAATCATCCAGAAAGGAATGAATATTGAAATGTTGTAGTATGCCGACCGTTGCACTTATCTCCCCGCCCACCAAAAAAAACCAGGCAAGTACAACGCTAATAACTGTTAATCCAAATTCTTTCTGTAGCACCGCGCCCAATATTACCAACAACATTGCCCACAACAAATAAAACAGCGCGATAATTTGCATTTCATAATATGCAGACATACCGAGATTCATCTGCAACAACATTACAATAAACAGCCCTAGCGGCGCAAAGACTATCCACGGTAACGCAATATTTCTCCAATAACGCCCAGCAAGAAACAATGTCAACGCCACCATACCCAGAAAAAATGCAATATATTCAGTGTAAAATGCTGGTATCGGGCGCGCGTGATGATACTGTAAGAAAGGCAACACAGCCATTAATCCTATTAAAGAGAGGCTTATGCGCGCCGCAAGTGATGGGGAAGTGTTGCCGTTAGTAGTACTTTCTATTAACTCTTCATTCATATCAGGGTACTTCTATAGGCTTTAAAACTGCTGCTTTCCTAATTAGATAAAACAAAAAAATATGCTTACCGTCAAAGTAAAACGAATACTAAACCAATCACGTCAAGTGTAATAACAGCTATCATATTTAGCTCTTGACTTACTACCTAGATGTTGTGGATAACCAATAGCACAGACTAGCAGCAATACTGGAGCAATAAGCCCACAGCATCGGCGACAACAATGGTACCTGAATATGAAATCTTGCTACTGCGCGAGAAGCTACTTTATACAAGCTATTTGCTACCGCATCTTCCTTAACCAACTTAGGTAATGATACATAAGTTATCAGACTTAATTTTCAACTAGTGACAACCAATATTGAAGCTCTTTAAGGCGAGCCTCAACACCGGATGTCTCGTAGAAATCACCGTCTTTACTTTTTAATGCGGTTTTCAATTGACCAATGGCTGCAAGGAGATTTCCCTGACGGATATAAGCTTCTGCCTGTGCACGATGTTGTAACATATTGTTTCCAATTGCCTCATAACTTTGTGCTTGCAATTTGTAAAGGCGTATGTCGTTTGGTGTAAATAGCAACTGCTGGCTTGTAAATTTAAGCGCCTCATCTTTGTAGCCATTGTGCAACAGTGCGGTGGCGTAATCGTAGATTAGCGCCCGATGATTCGGATAAGTTCGTAACGCAGTCTTATAAATGCCAAGCGCTTCATCATATTGTCCGATAGAGAGTTTGACACGAGCTGCAAGTGTCTCAATCATAGCTCTAGCGTGTAATGCTTTACGTTCTATTCGGATAATCTCCCCAAGACGATGATTATCTTTCATTTTACTCATAGTGCCAAAATGAGGAGATTCATAAAGCAGCGTCAACTCCTTATTCGCACGCGCATGATTTCCCTCTCGTAACAAAGCGCTGATTAATCCGT
>JAZGGN010000173.1:0-7166 GCA_036480475.1 Gammaproteobacteria bacterium | reverse complement strand
CCAGCGTTTGTGATTTACCCTTATTGGTTGATGCGGATACAGGGTGGGGCAGTGTGCTTAATATTGCTCGCGCGGTTAAACAAATGATTAAAGCGGGTGCGGCAGGGATCCACTTAGAGGATCAAGTGCAAGCAAAGCGTTGTGGGCATTTACCGGGGAAAGCGGTTGTTGAGCCGGCTGAAATGGTCGATCGTCTTAAAGCGGCTTTAGATGTGCGTACTGACAATGACTTTTTGATTATGGCACGTACCGATGCGATCGCAGTTGAGGGGATTGAAAAAGCAATTGAACGAGCGCAAACTTACGCACAAGCCGGCGCAGATGTTATTTTTGTTGAAGCGGTGGATGAAATCAGTCAGTATCAACAATTTTCAAAAGCATTATCGGTGCCGATTTTGGCAAATATGACGGAGTTTGGACACACACCTTTACATCATTTGGATGAATTAGCTAAAGTCGGTGTTGGTTTGGTATTATACCCACTCAGTGCATTTCGCGCGATGAATCAAGCTGCACTTTCGGCGTATCAGACGATTAGAGAGTTGGGCGATCAAAAAACAATTTTAAATGCCATGCAAGATCGTCAACAATTATATGAATTACTAAATTATAAAGCTTATGAGGCACAATTAGAAAATGAGTGAAATTTCACAGGGATTAGCTGGTGTTGTTGTGGCAGAATCTGCCATTGCAACGGTAGGGCAAGCAGGGGCTGGATTAAATTATCGTGGTTATTCGATTGAGGATCTAGCGGCGCATGCCTGTTTTGAGGAAGTGGCATATTTATTACTCTATGGTAAATTACCAACACAACAGGAATTACTGCATTACCAACAGCAATTAGTAGAATTACGTGAATTACCAGAGGCATTAAAATCAATGCTTGAATTGATTCCGGCCGATGCGTTGCCGATGGATGTTTTGCGTACTGGATGTTCTGCTCTGGGGACCTTAGAGCCAGAAAAATGTTTTGATGATCAGCAGCAGATCGCAGATCGTTTACTGGCTTTATTCCCAGGAATGTTATTATATTGGTATCATTTCCACACGTCTAACAAGCGCATTGAAACGCGCACAGATGATTTATCAATTGCGGCACAGTTTTTACATTTATTACATGGCAAAGTCCCGGATGAAATGACACAACGTGCGGTGGATGCGTCGTTAATTTTATATGCGGAGCATGAGTTTAATGCCTCTACTTTCGCTGCCAGGGTGACGGCAGCAACCTTATCTGATTTTTATTCTGCCGTGACCTCTGCGATAGGCACATTAAGCGGTCCTTTACATGGGGGTGCCAATGAAGCGGCGATGCAATTAATTGAGCGTTTCCCAGATCCCGACAGTGCGGAAGCCGGCATTAAAGCAATGTTAGCGAATAAAGAAAAAATTATGGGTTTTGGCCATCGTGTCTATAAAGAGAGTGACCCGCGTTCAATGATCATTAAATTCTGGGCAGAAAAATTAGCGGGTTTATCTGGCGATGATCATATTTATCCTGTCTCTGAGCGTATAGAACAAGTAATCACCACAGAAAAAAAATTATTTCCTAATTTAGATTTTTACAGTGCGGCTTGTTACCATTTTTGTGGTATTCCGACAATGATGTTCACACCCATATTTGTCATGTCACGCATTACAGGTTGGTCGGCGCATATTTTTGAACAGCGTGCAGATAACAAATTAATTCGTCCAAGTTCTGAATATACAGGACCAGGCGATCAAAAATTTATTTCTATTGCAGAGCGTACCCAGTGACTTCAAATCTAACAGCAAACATTCGTCCCGATTACGATAGTGAAATCGTTGCGATTGCGGATTATGTGGCCCATTATCAAATTGACAGTCAAACTGCGATCGACACGGCACGTTTATGTTTAGTGGATGCATTAGGTTGTGCAATTTTAGCGTTGAATTATTCGCCGTGTACGCGCTTACTTGGGCCGATTGTGCCTAATGCGGGGTTGATGCCAGGGGCACGAGTGCCGGGCACGAATTACGAACTCGATCCGGTTCAGGCGGCATTTAATATAGGGACGATGATCCGTTGGCTTGATTTTAATGACACATGGTTGGCGGCAGAGTGGGGTCATCCTTCCGATAATTTAGGCTGTATTTTAGCCTTAGCGGATTATTTGAATCGTGCTGACACGGCACAAAAGCCATTGACAATGCATGATGTTTTAATCGCTATGATCAAAGCTTACGAAGTTCAAGGGATTATCGCCTTGGAAAACAGTTTCAATCGTGTTGGTTTAGATCATGTTATTTTGGTGAAAGTGGCAAGTACGGCGGTCGCGACAAAATTATTAGGCGGTGATGAGAAAGACATTACCCGCGCCTTGTCACAAGCTTGGATCGATGGTCATAGCTTACGTACCTATCGCCATGCACCCAATACCGGTACACGCAAATCATGGGCGGCAGGGGATGCCACCAGTCGAGCGGTTAATTTAGCATTTCTCACCATGCGCGGTGAAATGGGTTATCCCAGTGCGTTAACAGCGCAGAACTGGGGATTTCAAGACGTCTTATTTCAAAGAGAGCCTTTGCTTAGAACGCAAGATTATGGTTCTTATGTCATGGAAAATATTTTATTTAAAATTTCATACCCTGCCGAGTTTCATGCACAGACCGCGATCGAATGTGCGATAGAGCACCACCCACAAGTCAAAGATCGCTTAGAAGATATTGATAAAATTGTCATTCACACCCAAGAAGCAGCGATGCGCATCATTAACAAAACGGGACCACTCTATAATCCCGCGGATCGTGATCATTGCATTCAATATATCATTGCGATTGGTTTAATTTATGGCGGCTTAACAGCTGATCATTATCGTGATGAAGTTGCGCAAGATGGGCGTATTGATGCCTTACGTGAAAAAATGCAAGTCATTGAAGATCCACAATACAGCCAGGATTACCTAGCACCTGAAAAGCGTGCGATCGCCAATGCGGTGCAAATTTATTTTCAAGATGGCAGTTGCACTGAGAAAATAGAAATACATTACCCCATTGGCCATCGTCGTCGTCGCACCGAAGGCGAACCGTTGCTCATGCAAAAATTCAGCGATAACTTAAATTCACAATTTTCTGAAGCACAAAGCCAGAAAATCATTGCAACCTTTGAGGATCCGCAACAATTGGCAGCTATGCCGGTCGATAAATTCATGGAATTGTTTGTGCGTTGAGAGGGGCGTGATCTGAAGTGTCTTCGTGGCTAAGGTAAGCTGAAATAAGTTACAAGATGTGAGAAGAATTATGGAAGAAAACTGCTTTGTGTGTGGGAAGCCTGCGAAAAGTACAGGTTCAGATGATAAAATGTTTGATTGTTCTGATTGCGATAGATACAACGTTACAGAACAAGCTCTAGGTCTCCAAGGAAGACTAAATAAGGCTGATAATCGGGCAAAACTAGGATACGCCTTTTATAACCGAAAGCTGCCAAATAAATCTTTCGATGATGAACGAACAATTACTGAAGCCTGGTTGGATGATGTTCTTTCAGACAACTTTGAATTGCCAAGCCCACTTGAACAAGTTAATAATTTACTGAGATACATTGGAGAAGAAAGCAAAGATATTGGCTCGCAAGTGCTGCTAATAGAAGATAGTAATTTATATTTCAAGATTGGGACACGTGAACCGAAGAGCGTCATACACGCTGCTAGGCTTTTAATCGAAGAAAATTTTGTTAAACAAGCTAGCAAAGACACAGGTGTTAAAATTAAGGTGTCACTTACCGAAAAGGGTTGGATGCGTTTTCAAAAGGAAGCTAAAACGGTCTTTATGGCAATGTTTTTTGAGAATGATAAGGTAGAGCGTTTCCGCAAAGACTGTGTAAAACCTGCGGTTGAAAGTATAGGCTATAAATTTATATCAATGAAGGATTACCCTAAAGCTGGCTCAATTGATGATCATATAAGAGTTGAATTACGGAAAGCACAAATTGTAATTGCTGATCTGACAGAGAATAATGAGGGTGTTTACTGGGAAGCTGGCTTTGCAGAAGGGAATAATAAGTTAGTCATATATACTTGCGAGGAAAGTCTTTTTAAAAGCAAAGGCAAGAAACCATACACCCACTTTGATACAAACCATATAAGAACAATTCTTTGGAATGAAAATGATTTTGATCAGGTGAAGCAAGAAATTGTAGATATGATTAAAAACAGCCTCGCCAGTAAATCTTAGCGTGTTTGTGGCGCATTGATAATTTTATGTTTAAAACATTGCAAACATCGGTCTATTGGCAACTTTCTTATTTGGTTACGACGAGTCCAATCCCGTCATCCTGCGGCTTGACCGCAGGATCCAGAGCAATGTTAATTAATAACACTCAAGAAATAATTCACTCAATATATTAGAAATTAAAAAGATAGGCACAAGCTCAAATACCGATCTGGATCCTGTGGTCAAGCCGCAGGATGACGAGGCTGTAGGGATGACGGGGTTGTAGCGATGACGTAGTGGGGACTTCGATTGTAAACTAGGAATGAAAGCGTTATCTACAGCGACACACACACTAAACCAAATCCACCAAATCGCCTTTTTCTTGTAACCAGGCTTTGCGATCGGCGGCACGTTTCTTGGCCATCAGCATATCAAGGAATTGCTGTGTGCCTGCGCTGTCTTCGAGGGTGAGTTGCACTAAGCGGCGGGTATTGGGATTCATGGTGGTTTCGCGCAATTGCAGGGGATTCATCTCACCTAATCCTTTGAAGCGCTGTACGTTAATATTCGCTTTTCTACCTTCAGCTTTAATGCGATCAATAATGCCTTGTTTTTCAGCGTCGTCAAGGGCATAAAATATGTCTTTGCCAACATCAATACGATACAAGGGCGGCATAGCGACATGCGCATGGCCGGCGGCAATTAGCGGGCGGAAATGGCGCATGAAGAGTCCACAGATCAAAGCGGCAATATGGGCACCATCAGAGTCTGCATCTGCTAGGATGCAAATTTTTCCATAGCGCAATTTACTTAAATCATTAGAATTTGGATCGAGCCCGATGGCAATGGCGATGTCATGGATTTCTTGCGAACGTAACACTTCATCGCTAGACACTTCCCAAGTATTTAAAATTTTACCGCGCAACGGCATGATCGCTTGGAAGTCTTTATCACGCGCCTGCTTGGCAGAGCCACCGGCAGAATCACCTTCCACTAAGAATAATTCACATTGCATTGGATCTTGATTGATGCAATCCACTAATTTTCCAGGCAATGCCGGCCCTTGGGTTATTTTTTTACGCACAATTTTAGCGCTTTTACGAATGCGCTTTTGTGCCTGGGCAATGAACATCTCTGCTAAGGCTTCCGCCACTTTAACATGTTCGTTTAACCATAAACTGAAGGCATCTTTGGTAATGCCGGAGACGAAAGCAGAAGATTGTCTTGAGCTTAAGCGTTCTTTGGTTTGACCTGAGAATTGTGGCTCTTGCATTTTAACCGATAAAACATAACTGCAACTGCCCCAAATATCATCGGTTGTGAGTTTGAGACCGCGTGGCAATAAACTGTGAATTTCACAAAACTCTCGTATGGCTTCTAACAAACCAAAACGAAAGCCATTGACGTGCGTGCCCCCTTGCGTTGTGGGTACCAGGTTGACATAACTTTCAGTAATGAGTTCGCCACCTTCAGGCAACCATACCACTGCCCAATCTGCGGTTTCAGTTTGTGCTGCAAAATGACCGATGAAGGCGCTTTCAGGTAATAGTTCGTAGCCGCTGAGTTGGCTGTGTAAATAATCGGGTAAGCCGTCTTCAAAAAACCAAGTTTCACTGTCGTCATTTTGATGGTCGGTGAATTTAACGGTTAAGCCAGAACACAATACCGCCTTAGCGCGCAGTATGTGCTTTAATCGAGGAATTGAAAATTTGATACTGTCAAAATATTTTTTTTCTGGCCAAAAGCGAATTTGTGTGCCGGTTTCTCGCTTGGTCACTTTGCCAACCGTTTTTAAATCAGATGATTTTTCACCCTGTGCAAAACTCATATGGTAACGTTGACCTTCGCGTTGTATATGAACTTCTAGCTTTGAGGACAAAGCATTGACAACGGAAACGCCGACCCCGTGTAAGCCACCAGAAAATTGATAATCTTTGTTGGAAAATTTACCACCAGCATGCAAGCGCGTCATGATCACTTCCACACCAGGCACTTTTTCCTGTGGATGCATGTCTACAGGCATGCCACGGCCATCATCAATCACTTCCAGTGAATCATCTTTATGTAAAATAACTTCAATGTGGCGTGCATGACCGGCAATGGCTTCATCCACACTATTGTCGATGGCCTCCTGTGCTAAATGATTAGGGCGGCTGGTATCCGTATACATGCCTGGACGGACTCTGACTGGATCCAGGCCGGTTAAAACTTCAATGGATTGTGCAGTATATTTTGTAGTCATGTTAATTACGTTTTCAAAACACGAATGCTAACATTACATCCGTATAACGGTCAATTGAGACCCACCTTCATAGATTGTAATAATTTATTATCAATTAATGGTAGACAACGCCTTGATAGGATCCATTTTTGCCGCCTTCATCGCGGGAAAAAAGCCAGCGCTCACACCAACCACCAGCGCAACCATAAAAGCCAAGACAATCGACCACAGTGATACGGGCACAACCCATCCAAGTATCATGCCAGTCAACTGACTAATCCCAATGCCTGCCAACATGCCAATTAAGCTGCCCAACAGTGCAATTAAAATGGTCTCAAGCAATATTTGCAGCATAATATTACTTTGTGGCGCGCCAATGGCTTTACGCAAGCCAATTTCCCGCGTGCGCTCGCTGACTGAAACCAGCATCATATTCATAATACCAATACTGCCGACCAGCAATGATATGGATGCGATAACCGCAAGCAATACGGATAATACTTTAGCAACCATTTGTGCCATATCTACGAATGTGCTGGCATCATCAATAATGAAATCATCTTCACGACTATCGCGAATACGATGGCGTTCCCGTAGTAATTGTACGATTTCTTTTTTACTGGCATGTAATTGGCTACGATTTTCGACTGCCACTATAATAAAATCAACACTGCTGGTAAATTTTCTACCGGAAATACGCTGGCGTGCCGTAGTTATAGGTATAATAATGGCATCATCTTGATCATAACCGCCAATCCCCTGGCCTTCC
>JAZGGN010000172.1:0-2365 GCA_036480475.1 Gammaproteobacteria bacterium | reverse complement strand
CAGCGAATAAAAGCACCTATCAGCCTGAACATCCCATGATCTTCAGGAATTTGTGCTTCCGCTCCTTTCGGTATCGTATTGAGGTATGCGGTATTGACACCTGTCGTTTGGCTAATGCCAAGCGTATGTGCTTGTGCGCTTATTTTATCTAATAGGTAACGTGCGCGATCAGTGCCTGCATATTGGGTAACAGAAGCTAAAGCGTCTAACCATTCTTGAGTTTCTACTGGATCAATGTCATATGATTTCTTGGACACTATAACCTCTGTGTAATAAAAATTTTTTTACTCTTTTATTCCTGATTGAACAGCTATAAACACTGCTGCCATTGAAAAAGGGCAAAAAAACTGTAATCTTCATTAACCTAGGAAAAACGAGTAAAGCATGATGCTACAAAAATTCATACGGAATAGTTGCATTTTGCACAATATTAAGTGGGTTACTGCAGTTCGTCATCCTTTGCCAAGCTTAACCTGGAAAAGGGGTGATTATCCTAAATTTCATCATTAAAATCCAGTCATGTGGTCGTGTAAAATATTTAACCTGAAAAAGCAGTTAAGCTCGTAGTAAGGGTGGTTAAGGCATCGAAGATCAATGGGTTACATCTCAACCTAGCGAATTGACGACACGCCCTAGTATATTGCAATAATGCAGGTGTATTTAGAGGACGCCCTAGTCACCCTAGATCGAGACCAGGACCAAGTTATACAGTAAACCATCACCTCAATGATGAAGAAACTGTACCACCACACAGCTTGTAACAAGCTCGATACTCTTGCTCACAATTACAACTTTTATCCTTCACACAGCCTTTATCGTTGTAAAAAGAGTCTTCATCGCGCATGACTAACTGCCCTGCTGATTTCTGATCAGAAACGTAGGCTAAGTAATCTTGTCGTGCCTGTTGTCGTGCACTTTCTTTACATCCATTTGCAGCCGGATCACAAACACGTTCACATGCCTGCTTAGATTCTCCACACTTTTGAATACAAGCCTGTCCCTCAGCAGAAGTTGGCGGCGCATAAGTATGATGACGAGCTCTCTCTAATATTGGTGTTGTACATGCCATCAAAAATACAACGACGACCAGCAAAAAATGTCGCACGCTTAACATAGTGTTTCTTTTTTCCATATCCATATGCCTATTATCGTTTATTCCAAACTAAGGTTAGCTGATCCACGCGCCTAATGTAAATACTGCCACAAGCACTAAAAGCACAATCAGTGATCGCTCGATTAAGTTCATCGCTTCACGCAAAATAGCGGGGCTTACTGTCTTTTTTTCCTCACCTTTAATGCCAACTGATATCATGCCACAAGCAACCACTAACTCACGGCTACTTTGTAAGCCCTGCCAAGCTTGCCCTATCCATGCTTTGATCCCTGCGTTAAAGTGCCCAACAAGCGCAAAAGATAGACTAAGCAAACGTGCAGGAACCCACTCCAAGATATTTTGTAACGTACGTGCTTGCTGCGCCATAGACTTATAGGCACTTTTAGGTGCCGAAGCTGTGTGTTCAAGTAATGCAGTGACACGATACAGTACTGCACCAAGCGGTCCTAAAAGGACAAACCAAAACAGTACCGAAACTATCCCTTCATGGGTCAATAGGAAAATATTAGATAATAATTTTCTATGGGTACCTTCTTTATCTGTAAGCGAACCCCAAGTCTCTAAACCTTGTGCTTGTTCTTCCTTTACCGTCGACCCATCCTTAATGCAAGCCTGTATTTTTTGAAATAAGTCCACTGGGCCAAAACAATAGATAAGAACAGCAAAGCTGAATACCATGCTACCAATATTGCCTAATATACTAGAGAAAATTAAAGCAAGCAGTCCTAAAGCAACAACAAATGGTAGAAGAACAAGAACAATTCCTAGCCAACCTTGCCAAAATTTTTCAGACTTTACAAAAGATTTAAGCAGATCTAGATACGCTGAAAACCAACTGAAACGGCATAGCATGCCCCCTACAGGTGTGTAGCGTTCTAAACCGAGTGCAATTAATATGATGATAAGTTTCATATCATATCCTTCTAAAGAGGTTTTATTATTTCTAAGCCAGTCATAACCCTCAAGTAATCACTCTGGCTTTTGCTTTATCCCATTTCCCATCGTAGGATAGCGCCAAACTACAATATACGACGAGACGATAAAGGTCAAAACTGTCGTCGCCTGAATCAAATAGGCAGCACGCCCACTAATCAGTTGGTTCGTAATGGCCAGAGTCGCAACAAGTAACGAAAACTCACTGGTTTGACCAAGGCGCCAACTTGCCTCCGCTGCTACTGGCGACCGCTCACCTAACCAACGCAATAAACTAAAAAACAGCAGCGGCTTCAGCACTAATATTAGCACAGTTAA
>JAZGGN010000171.1:0-2513 GCA_036480475.1 Gammaproteobacteria bacterium | reverse complement strand
TGCTTCACTCTGTGTAATTAAGCCTACGTTTTCCACACCCACTTGCTGCAATAAGACCATCAGCGTCACTACTTTGCCATAATCCACACCCTCATCCCCTCTTACCAAAACAACCCGCTGCTCTCCTCTTTGCTCTGCCAACTGCAATTCAGCTGCAATCCGTGTAGCTAAAGTATTCGGGGCAATCGTTGCCTGGGGCTGCGCATTGACATTCAAAAAATATTCGCCTTGCACATCGACACTCACAATTAAAGGTTCACGCTTATCGCCACTGATAATTTCCGCCTGCGCTCTGGGCAATTCGATTTCCACACCTTGCGTTAATAAGGGCGCCGTAATCATAAAAATAACCAATAACACCAACATGACATCGATGTAAGGTACCACATTAATTTCAGAAATAGCTTTGTTGCGTGAAAAACGCCTAACCATGATTTGTTACCTGTGGTGAATACTTTTGCAGCGCATTATAAAGTTCTTGCTGAAATTCTTCATATTGACTTTGTATGCTGTCCACTTGATGCGAATAACGATTATAAGCCAATACCGCAGGGATGGCCGCAAACAATCCCATCGCCGTTGCCACCAAGGCCTCCGCAATCCCCGGCGCCACTAACGCAATCGACGCTTGCTGTACACTGCCTAAGGCTTGAAAAGCCGTCATGATCCCCCAAACTGTCCCGAGCAAACCAATATATGGACTGGTCGAACCCACCGAAGCCAGTAAGGGCAAATGACTTTGTAATTCCTCAACTTCACGGTTATAAACCCGACGTATGGCACGATCTACTTTGTCCATGGCTTCTTCCGTAGAAACGTGTTGTTGTCCACTGAGCGTTGCGCGTTGTTTAAAGCCAGCTGTAAACATGTGCCATAAACCACTCGCCATGATTTTCTCATCAATGATCTTTTGATACAGATCGCCCATATTACTACTCGACCAAAATGCTTCAGTAAATCGCTGCAATTGCCGACGTGCTTTTCTCAAAGCGAAACCGCGCTGAAAAATAATCGTCCACGACACCAGTGAAGCAACCAGTAAAATCAGCATGACAGTTTTAACCACCAAGCCCGCATTTATAAAGTAAAACCATAGTGATTGATCGGTTCCCATAATATCCCCCTAACCTTCGCTCTTTTTTTCAAATTCAAAAACTTGTTGTCCAAGTGCCTCTGGTGCCTGCAAGCCAAAATGCTGATAGGCATTCTGAGTCGCCATGCGACCACGTGCCGTCCGCATTAAAAAGCCCTGCTGGATCAAATAAGGCTCGATGACATCTTCTATTGTACCACGCTCTTCACCAATGGCAGCAGCGATGGTGTCCACGCCCACTGGCCCACCAGAAAATTTTTCAATCACCGCCAATAATAATTTTCGGTCCATAAGATCAAGACCATACACATCGACTTCTAATAGATCCAAAGCCCGCTGTGCGATAGTACCATCGATTTTACCCTCGGCTTTGACCTGTGCATAATCACGCACGCGACGTAATAATCGATTTGCGATCCGTGGCGTCCCTCGTGACCGGCGCGCAAGCTCTTGTGCCCCAATATTATCAATATCAACATTTAAAATATGCGCTGAACGCCGGATGATCGCTTCTAATGATCCTGTATCATAAAACTCCAAACGTAATACAATACCAAAGCGATCACGCAATGGCGACGTCAATAAACCTGCCCGCGTGGTTGCGCCAAGCAAGGTGAATGGCGGTAGATCCAATTTGATCGAACGCGCTGACGGCCCTTCTCCAATGATAATATCTAATTTATAATCTTCCATCGCCGGATATAAAATTTCTTCAATCGCCGGACTTAAACGATGAATTTCATCAATAAATAAAACATCGTTCGCTTCCAAATTGGTCAGCATCGCAGCTAGATCACCCGCTTTTTCTATGACCGGACCAGAAGTCTGCCGAATTTGCACGCCCATTTCATGGGCAATAATATTGGCTAAAGTGGTTTTACCCAATCCCGGGGGACCAAAAATTAAAACATGATCGAGTGCTTCTTGACGTTGACTGGCCGCATCAATAAAAATACGTAATTGTTCGCGCGTTTTCTCTTGGCCAATATAATCATCGAGCTGATGTGGACGGATCGCACGTTCTATACTTTCTTCGTCACCACTTGCTTGTGTGGAAATTAATCGATCACTGACTTGCATGCTCACCCTCAGAAAGTTTGCGTAACGCTTCGCGGATCAGATCCGCACTGCTCTGCCCTTCAACAACCATCGCATGCAAAGCTCGACTGGCCTGCTGCGGTTTGTATCCCAATGAAACCAAAGCACACATGGCATCTTGTACGGCGGCTGTTCTAGTGCTGCCCACTGAAACTGGATCACTGGCAACCGCGATGCCGGTCTGATCTACGCCCTGTTCATCCAGACGATCGCGCATTTCAATCACCAAACGTTGTGCTGTTTTTTTGCCTATCCCCGGCAATTTCACCAAGGTTGCCGTATCTTGTTGAAAAATACAATGGGCGAAGCTATCGGCATCAAT
>JAZGGN010000170.1:0-2423 GCA_036480475.1 Gammaproteobacteria bacterium | reverse complement strand
TCACCGTCAGGACTGTAATTGGCACGCGCGTTATAGTTGCCAGTAAAAGTTAAGCGCTTCACTTGATTATCCTGTGTATTCAAACGATAAATTTGCGGCGATCCACCTCGATCAGAAGTGAATAGAAGATATTTACCCTCTGCATCCCATTTTGGTTCCGTATCAATGGACATACCATAAGTAAGCTGCTGTAGACTGCCACTGGCAATATCAACCGTATAGATTTTGGGAACACCATCTTTAGATAAAACCACCGCAAGTTTTTCACCATCTGGTGACCAGACCGGCGCGCCATTAATGCCGGGATAACTCGTTATCTGTGTACGCTCACCTGTCACAATATCGCTAATATAAATTTGTGCGCGTTCACCTTCAAAAGAAACATAAGCAATTTGCTGACCGTTAGGCGACCAAGCAGGCGACATCATCGGTTCAGATGAAGTCACCAGCGGTTGTGGATCATCGCCATCGATATCCGCCACTTCTAAAATATAACGCCGACTTGTTTCTGACGGCTGTTCCACACGAACATAGGCCACACGGGTGGAAAAAATACCACGTTCCCCAGTGAGCTGGTAATAGACTTGATCACTGATTTTGTGGGCCAAACGACGTAGATCCGTTGCACTAACACTGTATTCTTCACTCAGCAAAATGCTTTTTTGACCAACAACATCGATAAGCTGGAATTTTACCTCGTATTCATCACCATCTTTGCGTTCTATCTCACCATTGACAACATAATCCACCCCCCACTGACGCCATGCTTTCTGATTGGTTGGCGTTTCAGTGGCACCAGCCGCAGGTTGTACCGTACGAAAACGACCACTGGCATAAAGATCTTGGCTGATAATTTGATCAATACGTTCCTGACGCGCACCCTGTCCAGAAAAAGGAATGACCGCAATCGGCAAAGCCGCACTCAACCCCTCGATCAGCTTCAATTCCAAAGCAGCATAGGCTTGAAAAGACAAAAATAAGAACAATAAGCTGAATATAAGTGATTTAATAGTTTTCATAAGCGTAAAGAAGTCACACAAAAAGGATATTTTATCGGAGCTGGCCTTTGAAAGCCAGTCATCTATTTTGGACAGTCGTAGACTTTAACAAAAAAATGAATTAAAACATTAATTTTTAACCTTGCCCTACCAGCAAGCAACTGCTGTTATTGGGCAATCAAAAGGGTCAGAGTAAATTTAGCAATAATAAATCAATTTACTCTGACCCTTTTGATCCCTTTTGATCCGCGTAATACAATGACAAATCTGTCATATTCATCCCGGGTGAATGGGCTGCGTAATGTCAAATATGTTGCTCATTCTAAATTGATTTAAAATATATCAATTAACTCAATTTTTAGAATAATAGGTTGTAATATTAAATATATTGTTTATATAATGACGACATATGCTGACCGAGCAATAAAACGATTGGATAATTTTTGCGTGATAGACGCAGGTCAAGCATTTATTGCCACAGCATCCTAATATCATGCTGCTTAGGTGTATATACGTTAACAACTAAAATCGGAGTACATTTGTGATGAATGAAAGACACGGTCCCAATAAAAACGCCCCCTTCCTCGGTCTCTTCAATAAAAACGGATTTCCTGAACCCTCTGCGCCGCCTGAAGCCGAGCTAGATCTAGAGCCAGCAGAGACAACCCCCAGTGCTAAAGCTGCACCCAGCTAGTTGGCCTTGTTTCTCTCTTTGTAACTGCTCAACCCTATCCTCTTATCAATGGCTGAACCGTTAAGTTTAAGACTTTAAATTGATCAAATACTTCTGTATCTCCTGGTACGGGTAATGGTGATGCTTTATAAATTGCCGTTTCTGCCGATCGATCTAAAATAGGGTCGCCACTGCTTCTCAGTAAACGCACCTCCAGTACCGAGCCATTTTCTGCCAGGCGAATTTCAAACTGCGCCGACAAGTCTTCATCTGCACTCGCAGGAATGATCCAGCTACGGGAGATCGCTTGCGTGATTAAGTTTTTATAACGATTGATTTCACCTCGTTGCTGTTGCTGCTTCACGCGGCGCGCTTGTGCTTCTTCTTTAGCAGCCACTTTGCGTGCCGCTTCAGCTTCGCGCTCTGCCTCGATCTGCTGCTGTTTTTCCTGCGCCACTAATTTCTGTGCCTGCTGCTGTTGCTGCTGACGCAGTGTTTCTAATTTTTCCTGGGCTGATTTTTCTTCTTCCGCTTGACGCTTTTGTTGCTCTGTCTGTTGCTTTTCAAGCTCTGCCAAACGTTTTTCTTCTTGTACACGCTGTGCCTTCAGCGACTCAGCTTGTTGTTGTAATTGACGCTGGCGCGTGGATTCTGCGTCTTTTTCAGCCATTTCCTGGGCTTTCAATTGTGCAATCTGCGTTTCCACCTGCGCTCTATCCACTGTGATCGCTTGCACAATCTCAACTTTTTCT
>JAZGGN010000169.1:0-3619 GCA_036480475.1 Gammaproteobacteria bacterium | reverse complement strand
CATTGAAGCGGTACATGTAGATCCAGGCTTTTCGCCCAGATGGGCCAATACGAAGTCCTAAGCCCTTACCATTGGTTTCCCACACTTCATAACGCTCAGCTTTAGGTTTGAGAGATTTAGCCTGTCGATCGGTAATTTTCATGTTTATTTTCCTCGTTGCACATCGTGCGCTGGGTAGCAGACTGGGTAGCAATTTTAGCATGGCAATAGCTGAAATACCATGCAAAACGATGCATAAAAAACAGCGAGAATTTACGTGTTTTTTATTTAAAATCAATTTGTTAGGGTGTTTTCATGAGGTTTCAAGGATGTTCAAGAAAGTGCATTGGCAATGGACTGTTAATCTCTTTGTCGGCAGTTCGAGTCTGTCCTGGGGAGCCAATGAAATCAACAGGTTACATCACTTTTCAATATCTCTCAATTTCTCCTTGCGGGATATTTGCGGGAGCTACCTGCTTGATTACTCGCAGCAAAGTCAGCACTGGACTACTAGACTGGTGCCCACATACAGAATTTGCTGCTTCGATTAATCCTTTCATCTCAGCGGCAGAGTAATGTGTTGTGATCCGTCCTGCTTTATGTCCCAACAAGTCTTGCCGATCTTCAAAGCTTACCCCAGCCGCACGCAAGCGCCGACCAAAAGTATGCTTCAAATCATGTACACGCACATCAAGTCCCACTCGCTTGCGTGCTCTTTGCCAAGCTGAATTGTTCATTCGTAAAACTGCTCGTCCGCTATAGGTAAATACATATTCTTCATGTATTCCTCTAACAGCTTCAACAATAGTCTGGGCTGTTCGGTTAAGTACCACCATACGATCCAGTTTATTCTTCACCCAATCTCTTGGGATAAGAAAAACCGAAGTCGCCAATTCAGGAACTTTTACTTCCCATGACCATCTCAACTCACAAATCTCACGCTCGCGACACCCCCGTATTCACCGCGAATAAAGCCATCCGCTCTAAGTGGGCTGGCAGCTCTCGAAATAAACGAGCCTGCTCTTCCCAATCTAACGGATAAGCGATCCTCGCATCATCCTGGGACAATAGTTTAATTTTAGGGGCATGCTCAAGCCAAGTTAAGCCACTCTCATCTAACCACTCGCTAGCAGCAAGATTGAGAATACGGCGAGTCACTTGAAGCGCAGAATTAATCGTGCGCTGCTTAACGCCTTGTTGCTGTCTAGCCGTGATGAATGACCTCAATGTCCCTATGTGAACAGAAACCAGTGGCAATTCACCTATGTAATTATCCAACAGCTTTAATTGGCGAGCATCATTCCTGATACTGCGCTTATGCTGATTCTCCAATAAGAACTTAGTGGCTGCCTGACGAAAAGTCCGTTTTGGCCTCACCCCATAAACTATTTTTTGCCGTAGCGTTTCAATACACCTCGCTAAGTATTTTTCCGCTTCTTCGAGGTCACTTGTGCCAGTGCTTTCGCAAAGGCGCTCTCCAAAGACCTTTTTGTCAATGTGCCAACAGTCCCCACGTTTGTAGAGACCAGGCGTTCGTTTTCGTCCCATAACTTATTCCTCCTAAGTTTGGTGGGACGACCACTACAGTTCTTATAATAATCGGCCCAGGCTTCAATTTCCAGTCTGTCGAACGCAATAGCTTGTTTGCTGATGCTGATCTCCGTTAAATGCGGCCTGACCAGTTCGTCAAAACGGTGTCTATCCATGCCTAAGTAAAAGGGGGCATCCCGAAGCCGGATATAACGTGGAAGTAAATGTGGCATATTAGAATACATTGCTTGTATTTCCTCATAATAGGGTCATTATTGAGAATAAATTGATCTGGAAGTGTGTTTGTTAGACTTTTTCTGATTGATTTCAAGATGTAGTGTTTGAATTAATGAATTAATGACCTAATTCATAATATGCTGATGCGTTTATTACAATAATTTAAGGTATTTATCAGCTAAAGTGCAGGATGCTTTTTATGCATTTGCTATTGGGGTTATTATGTCGTCTGGCAATTACGCCAGTACTGATTCTGAGAAATGGCCGTAGAAATTAAGCCATTGATAATATTTGATATTAAACTGGGATCGGCGTGTCAGGTACAACACAAGATTTAATCGATCACTATACCGGTGTAGCATTAGCAACCATTGCAAAGCAACAACAAAATTAAAATTTATGTGCGCTTCCGTGGGGTCAATCCACTTCGCTGTGTATCTGGCGCCGAAGGTCTTAAGAAAAACCAAGCCAGCTTTACTAATAGTAGAAAATAAGCATCTTCACTCAATGACAATTTTCTTTTAATACTATGGGCACTAAGCTGATCATACAGATCGGTAAGTGTTACAGAAAAAACATGGCTTAAATCAACCACAAGATTTCCAGATTCAGAGAATGGACCAGGCATCCAAAAATACTCGGAGTAACGATTGGCTTTTAAATTACCTGCGATAGAGTCCCTCTTTTTTGCTGGTGAGTCATTTAGTAGTTGTTCTTCTGTGATGATAGGAGAAAATCTTATATAAGCTTGCGCATTTTCTCTATTTTCACAGTCACACTCAGTTGACAAAATCATTGCCATTTGGGGATCCGATACAAACGCAGTAAGATCCTTATTTTCATCGTTAGCAAGCCAAACTGGGGATATACCTTCCAGAACATCACCTTGAAGAAAGCCACCGCTGGCGGGTGGTGTCAGGTAAAATTCCTCAGCTTTATCCATTAGCGGACGTTTATCACCATCGATGTCTTGAACTTGTTTACCTTTAAAATGTTTGAAGATATTTTTGAAAACTTGAAAATTTTCAGGAATTACAACATTTCTACTCAGTAAGATTTCTTTTAGGTCTGACATTTTTCTTCTTTACCTTCTGCGCTGTAGATGACAGCGTGTTTTGGGCATTTTTCTTTAGGTGTGCAGGAGCAGCTTCAACGTTATTTTCAAATAAGCCGGCAGCGACACCCAGTATAGCATCCATTAGATCCGCAAACGGAGATGACTCAGGGCTTTCATTAACAATGCGTCGAAGCGTTCCAGATATTTCCAGCCTTAGTTCTTCAATGTGAAATTTATGGCCTTCTGGGATACGAGGAAGAATTTCATTAATAACAGACATTTGTTTGAAGATGGCGCTAAAAGTCTCTTGAAAATGAATGAACTGATCATAGTCGATGAGCACAGCTTTCTTTACACCACCAACCGCAACAATTTGAACGCCTTTCTCTTTAAGCAAGTCCAAGTATGCGCTTGAGACTTTCTGAAGTTCGCTGGTTCCTATGACATCACTATCTAAAGTTACGATAGGAAGTCGCTTTTTTAAACCATGTTGAATAGATTGCATAAATCACTCCTAGGCGTGCTATAGATACATTACGTACAATGCTGATATCTACATAAAGTATACATAAAACATACATAAAAGTCAATAATAATATGTGTATTTCACCCAAGAATTTAGCCATTAGATCAGCCAGATCCATAAAAGATCCTAACGAGTAGTTAATACTTGTATTCAAAATTTGAGACTGGTCCCAAACCCCGTGTATCTTCGTTATTAGTAATTAGGGTGATCCAAGTCTCAAGAATATAACGACAACTATCCAAAAGAAACGCACACACACACCTTTCGCAGCTTTGCTGAGTGGAGATAAC
>JAZGGN010000168.1:0-3142 GCA_036480475.1 Gammaproteobacteria bacterium | reverse complement strand
AGTTAAGAGCATTGCTTGTTTACTCGCGCCCTCGATTTGGCTGGATAAAGACCTTGCGTAATGCACTGGGGATGACGGCAGATCAGCTAGCAAACCGTTTGGGCGTTAATCGCTCTCGCGTGGTCAGGATAGAAAAGGATGAGATGAGCGATGCCATTACCTTAAAAACTTTGCGGCGTGTTGCACACGCACTTGAATGCGACCTGGTTTATGCATTGGTACCTAAAGTGACGTTATCTGAAACACTGACCAACAAAGCGAAGCAGATTGCTCTAAAACGTCTTCCACGGACTGTTCACACGATGGCATTGGAAAATCAAAGTGTTGATGATGAGTTTTTATCTATACAGTTAGAGATACTAATTGAAGAATTGCTTAATGGGAATTTAAAACACTTATGGGAAGATGAATAATGGAATTGCAAACGATTGAGGGCGCAACGCCGCTTGACCCAGACGAAATAGAGGGATTATTACTCACACATATCCAGACCCAGGGAGAATTAAATCAATGGGAGCAAAATAATATTTTACACGCTGAATTCTGGATACAGAGGCAGAAATGGAATACGCTTCAAATACTAACGTCGGATTCTATGCGAATGCTACATGCAAAGATGTTTTCTGATACTTGGGGATGGGCGGGAAAATTTAGGAAATCAAATAAGAATATTGGTGTTGATTGGCCAATGATTTCTACTGAACTTAAAAAGTTGCTTGATGATTTAGAAACACAAATAACTCATCATAGCTTGTCTTATAGTGAGTTAGCTATGAAATTTCATCATAGATTGGTTTCTATACATCCTTTCCCTAATGGCAATGGTCGACATGCACGATTAGCTACGGATGTTTTGCTTGGCTCACTTAATGAAAAAAATTTTTCCTGGGGACAAAAAGGATCAGTTTCGACATTAACTGCAAGCACAAAAATAAGGAAAAAGTATATTATTGCTTTGCGTTGTGCTGATAAAGGAGACTATTCTAAATTGATGGATTTTGTTAATAGTTAATCTAATCTTTGTTACACTCTATTCTTTATAGAACCTTATGTTTTAATTTGATTTGTTTTGCTTCCCACCACCAGCCAATCAAATAAGCCAGCAGGGAGAGTAAAATGGGTGCGAAAGCGGTAGGTAAGTTAGTATCAATGAGTTTAAATATGGCAAAAGCAATGATGCCAGTGAACACGGATAAATAAGCTGCTGTTCGGTAAACACGTTGTTTGATGCAGCCAAAGAAAATAGAAATAAATAATGCAGATATAGGCAATTCAATGCTTTGCATGAATACAGCGAGAATATTATCAAAGTGGTAGGAGAGGCTCAGGGCGATTGTGCCGCAGATCAGTGTGGTTAAACGGGCTAAATTGAGTGCGCGTTTGCCATGCACTTTGATGCCAAAATCTTGCGCTAAGTTCGAACTGATGGCACATAAGAGTGAGTCTGCCGTGGAAATGATGGCCACCAGTAATGCGAGGGTCACAAGCACCATGACGAATGGTGTTGTAATCACTTCCATCAACACGACCAAGGCACTGGCACCGCTGCCGACGGTGATATTGAGCGAATTGGCAAGCACCCCAAAGTAAACCGGAATGAAGCCAAAAAATAAAACGATGATGGCCGCAATGAGGGTGCTGATGGTGGCGATCTTTTTGCTCTTAGCGGCAAAACAACGCTGGGCTATGTCTTGTTCGACAATACAAAATAATATGGGTAATATCATGAGATTGATGAAGATAATGTATTGTCCATCGAAGTTGAATTGTGGTTGCCAATCTAGTGTGGTGACTGGGTAAGATATTAAGGTCACTATAAAAATAACCGTGAATAATAAAATGATGAATGTGACTTGGTAGATGTCAGTAAGTATGACTGCTTTTAAGCCGCCTGCGACTGTATATAGGATGACAAAGGCCCAAAATAATAAGAAAACCCATTCGGTCTCAATTCCTAAACCAAAAATAAATTTGCGTGTGGCCACAACCTGGCCGATTAATATGCCCCACATTGCGGAGACTATCAGTAGCGAGGCGATTTTTCGCAAAAGTTTACTCTGGTAAATATTTTCAAATAATTGTGCGGTGGTCACAATATTGAAACTGCGTAGTTTGCTGGCAAACCCCATGGATAGAAAAACAAACGACAATACGACGCCAATGGCATAAGCAAGTCCGTAAATGCCGCTCATATAGGCTTGCTCAGCAGTCCCTAAGATTAGTCCTCCCCCAATTTGGGTCGCAGCTAAGGTGAGTGCTAAGGGCAGTGTTTTAACGGTTCTACTGGCAAGATAGTAATCCGCTTGTGTGTGAATGTGTTTTGAGGCATACAGACCAATAAGTAGTGAACAAACTGCCAAGCCAAGAAAAAGTGCTAGAAAGTGCGCTGATGCCATGACAGGTGGATCATCCTTGGGTTATCCGCAGTAGGCTGCTCGATAAGCTTTAATCTTTTCAAGCACCGCATTCATCCCATCTTGCTGTTGCAGGTACATCAGTAAATCATTCAGTTGAATAATACTAACAACGGGCACTTGCCAATTTTGTTCTATCTCATTTCTAGCAGACTGTTGTTGACTGCCTTTTTCCTGTCGATCGAGCGCAATAATCACACCGGCAACTTCTGCATTGTAGGATTCAATTAGTTTTTTTGCGCTATGTAGTGCTGTACCTGCGGTAAGGACATCATCAATTAATAATACTCGCCCGGTCAGTTCTGCACCGATCAGATCTCCGCCTTCACCATGATCTTTAATTTCTTTGCGATTAAAGCAATACGGGTAGTTTTTTTTGTTATGCTCAGTCAGCGCAATGGCAGTGGTGCAAACTAAAGGAATGCCTTTATAGGCTGGGCCAAAGAGCATATCAAATTGCAAGCTTTTAGTGGATTGAATGGCCTTCGCAAAGTAATATCCCAATTGCTGCAACATGGTGCCGTTATTAAACAAGCCGATGTTGAAGAAATAAGGACTTTGACGGCCAGATTTTAGTGTAAAATCACCAAAGCGTAAGATCTGCTTTTGATGGCTATATTGAATAAATTCGTGCTGATATTTTTCCATAGGGCTATGATACCAGTATTCATGTGAATAACAAATTCTGGTATTATACAGGACAATATCTTACTATCACGCTAGGTTTA
>JAZGGN010000167.1:0-6656 GCA_036480475.1 Gammaproteobacteria bacterium | reverse complement strand
TGCTCGTTGTTAACTACCGAATTTAGGATTATGTTGCAAAATGGTAGCATGGTTATTGTGCCGGGAGCAACGACATCGCCTATACTCAATAGAGGTACATACCCGTGATCTTTCAAAGAGGGCATTTTGGCATCCCATCTTGAGGGCACCTTTGAACAAAAACACGAAAAACAACTTGTCATTTAGACATACTAAAATCCGCGTAATTTTCCGTATTTTTGTCCAAATCTACCCCCAATCTGGGCGCCAAAACACTAAACTTCAGAGTACTTAGTAAATTTTACTTAAGTGCCCTCTTTGAAAGATCACGGGTATAGGCAGCTTGTAGATTAGGATGCTCACGGGAAATTATGGAAAATAATTATTTACATATCAATAAGCTAAGCTTTAAACGGGATGGGCACGCCATATTGACAGACATCAATATGCGGTTTGAACGTGGCAAAATCACGGTGATTATGGGACCGAGCGGTTGTGGTAAAACTACTTTATTGCGCTTAATTGGCGCACAACTTTACCCTGATGCAGGCACAATTATCTTGGATGGTGAAGATGTGCATCGCTTATCGCAGCGAAAATTAATGTCAGCAAGACGAAAAATCGGCATGTTGTTTCAAAGTTCAGCTTTATTTACGCATCTTACGGTGTTTGAAAATATTGCTTTCCCACTGCGAGAGCATACCAACTTACCGATGTCATTTATTCGTGATATCGTACTGATGAAGCTACAAGCGGTGGGTTTGCGTGGCGCACGCGACTTACTGCCGGCACAATTATCGGGTGGTATGGCAAGACGTGTTGCATTGGCACGTGCTTTTGCTCTCGATCCGCAATTGATAATGTATGATGAGCCCTTTACTGGACAAGATCCGATTTCGACAGGGGTATTAATTAAGTTGATTAAGACATTAAACGAAGTTGTTGACATAACTTCTATCATTGTTTCCCATAATGTGGCTGAAACAACCGCAATTGCTGATTATATTTATTTGATGGCGGGTGGGCATATTATTGGGGAAGGGACGCCAGCCACACTACAGCAAGCACCGTCGCCGCCTGTACGTCAATTTATGCAAGGTTTGGCTGATGGCGCTGTTCCATTTCACTATTCGGCAAAAGATTATGCCCAGGATCTTTTGAATGATTGAACGTTTACAATTATTTGGCCATAAAAGCATCAACTTATGCCAAAATATCGGGGTCAGTGGATTATTCCTCATGCGTATTGTGACCTGCGCGCCAAAACCATTCAAAACCTTGCCACTGCTTATTCAGCAAATTTATTTTGTTGGTGTTTTGTCCTGTCCCATTATTTTAGTTGCCGCACTTTTTGTCGGTATGGTCATCGGCTTACAGGGGCATCACACCCTGGAAAAATTTGCGGCCAGCGCGCACTTAGGCCAATTATTAGCTTTAAGTATCACGCGTGAATTAGGTCCGGTCATTGCGGCGCTATTATTTGCCGGACGCGCCGGCTCTGCCTTGACGGCTGAAATCGGTTTAATGAGGACGACTGAACAATTAGACAGTATGGAAATGATGGCGGTGGATCCCATATGGCGAGTCATCTATCCACGCTTTTTAGCGGGCATATTGACCATGCCCTTGCTGGCTATTTTATTTTCAACGGTAGCGATTTACGGTGGTTATTTTGTTGGCGTGCAATTGTTAGGGATTGATGGTGGTGCGTTTTGGACAAATATGCAATCCAGTGTTGATTTTGGCAACGATATTTTAAATGGCATTATCAAAAGTATTTTTTTTGGTGTGATTATAACTTGGATTGCAGTTTATCAAGGGTTTTATACGCAACCTACAGCG
This sequence comes from Gammaproteobacteria bacterium, assembly GCA_036480475.1. Lineage (GTDB taxonomy): Bacteria > Pseudomonadota > Gammaproteobacteria > JAZGGN01 > JAZGGN01 > JAZGGN01. Next base: position 4,835 of record JAZGGN010000167.1, on the reverse strand, counting down.
GTTGGTCTTAGCCAGGCAACGACTCGTACCGTGGTTTTTTCTTCTTTGGCGGTGTTGATACTGGATTTCATATTAACAATAATAATGATTGGAGGTTGGTAACATGCATGAACGACGCTGGGTAGAAGTGATAGTGGGTTGTTTTGTATTGCTGGCAAGTGCCGCCCTTATATTTTTAGCTGTAAAAGTGAGTGGCTTGGTTAATTTTAATGACAGTGATGGTTATTATTTATTTGCAGATTTTGCCAATGTGGGTGGCTTGAAAGTAAGAGCGCCGGTGACGATTGCAGGTGTGCGTGTTGGCGAGGTGACACAAATCGATCTCGAGCAAGATAATTTCAATGCCCGTGTTACTTTATTGATTCATACTGATTCAACACAGCTCCCAGTGAGTGAAACAAGTGCAAGAATTTTGACAGAAGGGATCTTAGGGTCTAATTATATAAGTATTGTCCCTGGTTTTTCTGAATTTGATGATCAAAATGGGACAAGCTATCTGCAAGAGGGTGGGCAAATAAGTTTAACGCAACCGGCACTGGTGTTGGAAAACATTATTGGCGAATTGATCTTTAATATTAACAGCTAGGCGGTACCGTAGCACAGCATACTCGAGGTATGTGAGCTTTGGGCACAAAAAATCAACGGGATACGGTCAGGATAGTAGAATTGATGACAGGCATTGGTAACTATTTAGCCTGTTTTTGTCATCTTGGGAAAGGCAGATCCAGGAAGACCTGATCTGCTTAATTTGGTGGGGATAATGAGTGGAAACCTATGAGAACTAAATACTTATTTTTTTTGTTACTGTTTTTTTGTGGCACAGTGTGGGCAAGTACAGCACCTGTACAAATGTTGCAGCAAGTATCTGATGAAATCATTGTGGATCTGCAGCAAAGCGAAACAAGGCGCAGTGATCTTAATTACATTTATAATCTTGTTGAAGAGGTGCTTATCCCGCACGTCGATGTTGAAGGGTTTGCGCGTTCCGCCGTGGGTAGGCAAGTATGGCAGACATTGGAACCTTCTCAACAACAACGTTTTAGTCATGTGTTGATGCGCTTGGTTATCCGTACCTATTCTAAAGCTTTAACTTATTATACCAGTGAAGAAGTGAAATTTTACCCAATTAAGGGGAGTATCGAAGGTAAACGTTTTGTACAGGTAAAAAGCTTAGTGATCCGCAAACAAACGAGCAATATTCCTTTGACATATAACCTGGTTTTAAAAGATAATCACTGGAAAATTTATAACCTTTGCGTTGAAGGTGTATGTCTTTTGCAAAGTTTTAATGCGCAGATTGACGCGGCGTTATCCAAAGGTAGTTTTGAAGATTTAATCGATAAATTAACAGAACGTAGTGTAGCGCAAGTATGAGAGAGACAACAACCGTACAAGTTTGTGCCAACAGTCACATTGCGATTAAAGGTGAGTTAAATTTTATGACAGTGCGCCATGTGCTTAAGCACCTGGAGCAATCTATTTTACGACTTAAAGCGGTTGGCCAGATTGATTTACAGGCGGTAACCCAGGTAGACAGTGCTGGTTTAGCTTTATTAATCCATTTATTACGCTTTGCTAAATATCAGCACAAAACGATAAATTTTGAAAATATACCACAACGTTTGCATGCCATTTCAACCATTAGTGGTGTGGATAGACTATTATTTACGAATGAGGAGCGAGCATGACAGAGTTAGCGGCAGTAAAAGCATTAATAGAGGATAGTTTAATAGGGGCTGAAGCGCTGGTTGAAGGCGATGGAAGGCATTTTGAAGCTATTATTATCAGCGAAGCATTTACTGGCAGAAGTCGTCTGCAGCGTCAGCAATTGGTATATCAATTTTTAGGGGATGAGTTTACTCAAGGGCGGATCCATGCTTTGAGTATGAAAACTTATACGCCTGAAGAATGGGAAAGCATGAATGGATAGATTAATTATACACGGTGGTACACCTTTGTATGGGGAAGTCGAAATTTCTGGCTCCAAAAACGCAGCGCTTCCGATCCTTGCAGCGACGATCCTTGCGACTGAACCCGTGAAGATAAGCAATCTTCCTGGTTTGAATGATGTGACAACGATGACCTCATTATTATCGCGCTTAGGATCACATATTGTTTTGGATGGGACCCCTTATTCAATGAATGCGGAAGTTAATAGCAATGGCATCGATAATTTTCAAGCAGATCAAGATTTAGTCAGGGCGATGCGTGCTTCGATTCTGGTTCTAGGGCCATTATTGGCACGTTTTGGGCAGGCGAATGTTGCTTTGCCAGGTGGCTGTGCGATTGGCGTACGTCCCATTGATTTTCACGTCAAGGGGTTACGTGCTTTAGGGGCAGAGGTTGAAATTATTGATGGCTGTATTAAAGCCCGTTGTCATGGTCGTTTACGTGCTGGCATTGTCGAATTTGATACTATCAGTGTGACTGGCACAGAGAATATTTTGATGGCTGCGACACTGGCTGATGGCGTGACAACGATTAAAAATGCCGCGCGTGAACCGGAAATTGAAGATCTTGCTAAATTTTTAACGACGATGGGTGCGAAAATTCGTGGTGCGGGATCGCATACGATCACGGTTGAAGGCGTCACGGCGTTGGGGGGGGGTGAACACCATGTGTTGCCTGATCGTATTGAAGCGGGTACTTATTTAGCCGGAGGTGCATTGACCCGCGGTAGAATTAGGGTCAATAAAATTGCACCGGAACACCTATTGTCTTTATTGATTAAGCTGGCTGAGGCGGGGGCTAAGTTAAGTATTGGTGATGATTGGGTTGAGTTGGATATGGCTAAAGGTCGTTTACAGGCGATTAATATATGTACTGGGCCCTATCCGGCAATTGCGACGGATATGCAGGCGCAGTTGATGGCAATGAATCTGCTTTCTGAGGGCAGAAGTCAAATTACTGAGACTGTCTTTGAAAATCGTTTTATGCATGTACAGGAAATGTTGCGCATGGGTGCAGACATTAATCTACAAAATAATACCGCGATATGTACCGGGGTAAAAAAATTAATGGGTGCTGTGGTTAAAGCCACTGATTTACGCGCATCGGCTGGTTTGGTACTGGCTGCACTTGCGGCAGAAGGCCAAACGAGTATTACGCACATTTATCACATCGATAGAGGCTATGCGTGTATTGAAGATAAGTTTCTGCAGTTGGGTGCCGCGATCGAGCGGGTGTTGGAGTAAGTGAAGTGTAGGCTAAACGTGTGCTGTTGTTGTTAATAGTCCTTTCTGAGATAATTTGACATTCCTCAGCGATCATTGTACAATTATAAGTACCTATGAAGTATTAATTTGGAGTACATTGCCGTGGAAACAATGAGTTATTCCTCTTTCAGGAAAAATCTTGCCTCTGTGCTGGATAAAGTCAATGACGATCATCAAGTGGTGCTGATTACACGACAAACAGGTAAGCCTGCGGTGGTGCTTTCTCTGGAAGATTTTAAATCTTTTGAGGAGACAGCTTATTTGCTTGCCAGTCCTAAAAATGCTTTGCGACTTAGCCGGGCGATTGCCAAATTAGAAACTGGTAAAGGCACTAAGCGAGATTTGATCGAAAAGTGAAGCTGGTTTGGATACAAGAAGCTTGGGAAGATTATCTCTACTGGCAAAAGCATGACAAGGGAATTCTTAAGCGTATTAATTTGCTTATCAAAGAAGTAAAGCGACATCCATTTGAGGGTATCGGTGATCCTGAGCCTTTGCGTCATAACTTATCTGGGTATTGGTCAAGAAGAATAAATAAAGAACACCGTTTAATCTATAAGGCTGAAGGTGATGAAGTATTTATTGCGCAATGTCGCTACCATTACTAAATTTGCATTTGCTTTTTCTAGGTTATACCCGTGATCCTTCAAAGAGGGCACTTAGGTAAGATTTCCAAATAATTCTAAAATTTAGATTTTTGGCGCCCAGATTGAACGTAGATTTGGGCGCCAAAATGACCCTCTTTGAAGGATCACAGGTATAAACGTTGGATATAGAATAATCTTAGAGTTATAAAACAATGCAACGCGACACTTTAACTGAATATCTTGATCAATTGTTGAGTCCGAATGACTTTGCTGATTATTGTCCTAACGGTCTGCAAGTCGCGGGTAAACGTGAAATCAAAAAAATAATCACCGGTGTGACCGCTTGCCAGGCTTTGTTAGAAGCGGCTTTAGAAAGCGAAGCGGATGCAATTCTAGTACATCATGGCTATTTTTGGAAGCATGAAGATCCGTGTGTGACTGGCTTGAAACGCGATCGTTTAGCCACTTTGTTAAAGCATGAACTAAATTTATATGCGTATCATTTACCGCTCGATGCACATCCGAGTTATGGGAATAATGTGCAGCTTGCTCGTGTTATAGGTTTGGAAGTCACAGACATTCGCTGTGCTCAGAATACGCCAGGTTTATTTTATATTGGGCAGCTCCCACAGGCATTATCTGGACAAATTTTTGCCCAACAGATTGAAAAAAATTTACAGCGCAAGCCTTTTCATATTGCGGGTGGTGATGAGGAAATACATAAAGTTGCCTGGTGTACGGGGGCCGCGCAAAATTTTATTCATCAAGCGGTTGAGGCTAAAGTGGATGCTTATTTAACCGGTGAAGTTTCAGAACAGACTGTGCACATTGCCCGTGAAGCTGGCTTGCACTTTTATGCGGCTGGCCATCACGCGACTGAGCGCTACGGGGTGCAGGCTTTAGGTGCTCACTTGGTTGAGCAATTTAATATCGAGCATCTATTTATTGATATTGATAATCCAGTATGAGCTATGATAAATCGTCGATGTGCCCCCCGCAGAGGGGGAGCACATGATAAGCTTAAGAATTATGT
>JAZGGN010000166.1:0-2334 GCA_036480475.1 Gammaproteobacteria bacterium | reverse complement strand
TTGAGTGATTTTAATGCAGATTTATTTGCACTACGTTTACTCAGCTTCTTCTAACACCCATCTTAAAATGACAATCTTGTAATAATATAAAAACCCACGGCCATAACAACATACTGGCAACCGCAGCAAACCAGTACTGCCAATGATAATTCGCTTCACCGAATAGGCTCTGAACAAATAAAACAATAGATTGAAAAATAAGCACCATCACAAAGACTGTTAAAGTTTGTTGATGCAATGGAAAAGCACGAATTTGGCGATGCCACTTAATACATAGGTAGGCAATCACCACCATCGCCAAACCATTCACGCCAAGTAAAGTGCCCTGTAGAATGTCTAAAAATAAACCGCAACCCCACGCTGATATTAAACCCACGCGCTCTGGCAGCATCAGCAACCAATATACGAGTACTAACACTACCCATTGTGGTCGGAAAAATATAGCCCAAGCAGGTAATGGAATAATGGTTAACACAAGGGCAATGATTAAACTCAAGCCTATCAAATAAAAATATCGCTGCTCATCACGATTAGGTTTTAGGAAAAAATTTAACATAAAGGTCGCTCTATAAATTTAGCTTATAGTCATCATTATCTTCGATACCTACTTGCGAAGCGTAAAGTTCTTGTTCTTGCACAGAAGGCCATACGAGTAGAACCAATTGGCTACGATTTAATCGCGCACTTGGTACCACTTCAATATCAACAAAGTCTTCCCCGCTTCGATCAATGATTGAGACAACTTGCCCCACTGGATATCCTTCAGGAAAACGTTGCGCCAACCCAGACGTGACTAAAGTATCCCCGACTTCAATGTCTGCTGTTTTAGGTACATTAATCAGCGCAAGACGGCTAAATGATCCCTGCCCTTCAATCACTGCACGAACCCCTGTGCGTTCGACAATAACAGGTACGGCACTCTGACTGTCTGAAATGAGTAACACGCGACTGGTTAACCAACCTGACTGTACGACTTGACCCACAACACCGTCAGCATCTAAAACAGCTTGGCCGAGATAAACACCTTGCTGCGTACCTCTATCGACAACGATTTGCTGCATCAATGGCGAAAGATCAAGCGCTAATGCACGCGCCGCCGCCATTTTTCCTTCAGTACGCGGCGCAGATTGCAGTAAAGCATGTAATTGTTGATTTTCTTTTTCTAGTAGCACATATTTTTGTAGTTGCGCCTGTAATAAAATATGTTCTGCACGAAGATGAACATTTTCCTGACGCAAAGATTCATGACTTGAAATGCTTGTCACAATGCGACTAACCCATTGTATTGGCCAGTCAACCGCATACTCAATCGGCATGACAAATAAAGACAAGACAGAACGAATTTTAGAAAAGTGATTTTGTTGGCGATCAAAAAAGATCAGCGTAGCAGAAAGTAAGATCAGCAATAATAATCGCAACCCTACTGAAGATGAACGTGCAAAAAGTGGACTAATTTCAATTCCCCAATCGCGATGAGTACCTTACTCAGTAGAAAGAAAATCACCCCCCATCCGATCCATGGTTTCGAGCGCCTTACCTCCACCCCTGGCCACACAAGTCAATGGATCTTCGGCGATAATCACCGGCAAACCTGTTTCTTCCATTAATAATCGATCTAAATCTTTTAATAGAGCACCACCACCCGTTAAGACCATGCCTCGCTCAGCAATATCTGCCGCCAATTCCGGTGGCGCTTGCTCCAAAGCAGCGCGTACTGCACCGATGATCCCTGATAATGGTTCTTGTAATGCTTCAAGTATTTCATTGCTGTTCAAAGTAAAGCTACGCGGTATGCCTTCGGCTAAATTACGACCACGCACTTCAATTTCATGGACTTCACCCCGTGGGAAAGCCGTGCCAATCTCATGCTTAACCCGCTCTGCGGTCATTTCACCAATCAAAGTACCATAATTGCGGCGGACATAGCCGATGATGGCATCATCAAAACGATCGCCACCGATACGTACAGATTGATTATAAACAATACCACTTAAAGAAATAATGGCAACCTCAGTGGTACCACCACCAATATCAACCACCATAGAGCCTCCCGCTTCTTCAACGGGCATGCCTGAACCCAAAGCGGCGGCCATTGGTTCTTCAATCAAATAAACTTCACGAGCACCTGCCCCCATCGCTGATTCACGGATCGCACGACGCTCAACCTGAGTCGAACCACAGGGCACACACACCAAAACACGCGGACTTGGTCGTAAAAATTTATTCTCATGCGCTTTATGAATAAAATGCTGCAGCATTTTTTCAGTGACGAAGAAATCAGCAATCACGCCATCTTTCAATGGGCGTAATGCTGTAATATTGCCCGGTGTTTTA
>JAZGGN010000165.1:0-5782 GCA_036480475.1 Gammaproteobacteria bacterium | reverse complement strand
TCGGCAGAGAGGTGGTCAAAAGTCATTATCTTGCTTTACTTGGGAACCTCAGTATCCCCGCTTTTGATGAGGTGAATTAGCATGCCGTTTTGTATAAATATGTATCTTCTTTGTGGCGATCACCTAGGATGGGATCCCCCATAAATAGGTATTATTCACCCACAGATTCCGGTGAAGAGCCAATTATTCTAATCACTGCTTTTTCTAAGGCTGTTGTGTCTCTCTAGGCCACGTGCTCTAAAATTTGATTGAACTGCTGTGCCAGTTCATAGACGTTAGGCTTATAAAACATACTTTCATGGTCGCCCGGTACGGAATAGCACTCAATGGGCCTATCTGTGTATTGATCCCAATTATTGTAGGGTACATCAATGGCTTGAAATAGCGGCGTTACTGTTTGGGCTTTAAATAAAGTTAGCGGGCCATTAATTTTAGTTTGGCGATAGCGCTTAAGTATTTGTACACGCTGCCACTGTAGTTTTATTAAGGCATCAAAACCATGGATCTTATAGTCAGTAAACTTATCCCGCAGAGTATTATACTGGCGCTGCATTTGCAACGCGAACAATTCACGGTGATGGGTCAATGCTTCAGGGTAACTCACCCAACTGTCGAATAGGCCAAGCCACGCGATATGCTCCCCTTGCGCTTGTAATTGGCGCGCCATTTCTGTCGCAATCGTACCTCCGGCCGAGGCACCACCCAATAAATAGGGTCCCTGTGCTTGTACAGAGCGTATGGCTTTTATATAAAAGCTGGCCAGTGCTTCGATAGATTGAAAGTCTATCGAGCTGGTAGAAACGCCAGGATCTTGAATACCGTAAAAAGGCTGATCTGGATTCATATACTTTGACAAAGATAAGTACCAAAATACAGTGCCACCAATAGGGTGGACGAGAAAAACAGGTGATTTGCGGCCTGATTCTTGAAATGGGATTAAGGCGGAGTCAATGGCATTATTCTGACTTGTTAATATAGCACCAGTTAATGTTTTCTCATCTTGTTTCGCATGGCCAATGACAGAAGCTAATTGGGCAATCGTTGGTGCTCTTAATAAGGTATCTACCGCCAAATCGACCGAAAATTGTTGGTGAATTTGTGCGAGCATTTGTAGTGCTAATAATGAATGCCCTCCTAATTCAAAGAAGTCATCTTCAACCCTCACCCGTTTTATAGCCAAGATCTGTAACCAAATGGTAGCGATTTGAGCTTCCAATTCAGTACGTGGCGCAATATATTCACTTGCTGACGTTAATTGTCGCCGATCAGGCTCTGGTAATCCTATATAATCAATCTTGCCGTTTTTAGTGATAGGAAATTGCGCTAAAAAGACAAACGTTGTTGGAACCATATAGGCAGGCAATCTATGCGCCATGAAAAAACGTAGTGATTGTTGTGTACATTCTCCACCACTGTCAACCACATAAGCGATCAGGCAGAGTTTGCCAAGCTGATCCTTTTTAGCCAGTACTATTGCTGAGAGTGTCTCCGAAAATTGTTGAATATGGTTTTCTATTTCCGCCAATTCTACCCGAAAGCCGCGAATTTTAACTTGCCTATCTTCACCACGCCCTAAATAGATTAAGTGACCTTCCGCTGACCAATGCGCTTTATCCCCTGTTTTATAAAGCCGTTGTTTTGTATTCTCAGGATGAGCTATAAATTTTATTTGCGTCAACGTATCATTATTTAGATAAGCCTGAGCTAACCCTGCGCCTCCAATATATAAATCGCCTGGTACCCCAATGGCTGTAGGCTTTAGAGTTGTATCCAATACATAGCAATGCGTATTTGCAACCGGCTGACCAATCGGTACTGCTTCTGGCCATTGACCAGGCGCACTGGTTAAAGGGTAGTAAGTCACAACATGCGTTTCTGCTGGACCATAGTGGTTGATCAAGCTAATATGGGCGTATTTAGTAAAAAATTGTCGGATCGCTGGTGTAATACGTAAAGCTTCACCCGCCACAATGATGGTGGTCAGTGCGACTAAGGCAGGTTGACAGCGTAATGCTTCCTCAGCAAACAGATTCAGTAATGCTGTAGGCAAAAATAGCATGTTAATTTTGTTTTGAGCGAGGAAAGATAAGGTGCGATGTATCGATTGCTTAATGGCGGTTGGTACGATGTGCAGTTGATACCCGTTTAATAAGGCATAAAAAATTTCCTGTACCGACACATCAAAGCTTAGATTAGTAAATTGAGTGATCCTTTCCCCTTGATGCGCACAATCACTTTGCCAGCGAATTAAATTGGTGATTGTTCGATGGGTTTGCATAATGCCTTTAGGCTTACCCGTGCTACCCGAGGTATAAATAATATAAGCTAAATGTTCAGGGGTTAATTGTAGTCTAGCAGAAAAAGAGGTGGGCGCTTTTATGATGTCATTACTATCCATAGTAATAAGGTGATCAATGGCGATGTTTGCACTCAGCGACTGTAATCGGTCATCATAATTACTTTTGGTAATTATGATGCGCGTTAAACTGTCCTGTAAAATGTCTTTTATCCGCTCATCAGGATATTCAGGATCAACGTTTAAAAAAGCGCTACCTGCTTTCAATACGGCGAGCAGACTAACAATAATTTCTGCACTGCGCTGCATGAAAACAGCTACTATCTGGTTGGGCTGGTGCTGTTTTTGGCGTAGTATGTTAGCCAACTGATTGGCTTGATCATTAAGTTGTTGATAGGTGAATTTTTGATCTTCGTATACGAGTGCAATATCATGCTGATGTTGTATGACTTGCTCAGAAAATAATTGGGGAATGCTGATATCACCCGCTTCAGTTATCGCGCCCCTGCCCCATTGCACACCTAATTGTTGCCGCTCTACTTGGCTTAATGGAGAATTAGCCTTTAAATTCAGGTGCATCTTTGCCACTGCCTGTGTCAATAATGTTTGCAGATGCTGAGCAATCGCATGTACTGCTTCGCTTGTTAATCGCCGCATATCGTATTCAAACTTGAGCGTAATGATTTCGCCTGGAATAATAATAATTGTCAAAGGATAGTGTGTATTCCCCCCAAATTCTATGTTATTAAATGAAAAAGCTTCTTCACTCATATCATTCATCGGGTAGTTTTCAAATACTAGAATATGATCAAATAATGCTTGTTTCGCGGGTAAATCCAGCCATCGTTGAATCGCAGGTAAAGAGGTTGTCTGGTGGTGTGTACTTTTCAGCATATCTGTCTGGATTTGATGGAGATAATCATATAAAGATTTTGTATCGTTCAGCTTAACACGCAACGGTACAGTGTCGATCAGTAAACCAACCATTTTATCAATATCAGTAACCTCATTTTGCCGAGCGGCCATAGTGATCCCGAATATCACTTCATCGGCCTGTTGATAGTGACTTAATAATAAAGCCCATAAGCCTTGAGAGATAGTGTTGAGCGTCAGACCGTGTTTTTTTGTACATTGTCGTAATTGTTTGCTTAACAGATCGCTTAAAGGGAACAAGTCAAATTGATCCATGCGTTCTGTGTTATTTGAGGCACTTGTTGTTAACAAAGGGAAGGCATGGTAATTTGTAAAGTCAGACAAATAGTTTTGCCAATAACCTTGTATCTCAGTGACATCTTGCTGTTTCAACCAAGCAATATAGCGTGAAAATTGTGGTGCTGGTGCCAGCTTAGCCTCTTGCCCACATATAAATGATTGGTACAATTGCTTGAGTTCCGTTAAAAGTATTGAAAAACTCCAGCCATCGATAAAGATATGATGGTAGGTCACGGTGATGCGATACACTGTTTCTGAAAAGCAAAACACATTAACGCGCAGGATAGGGAGTTGGGTAAAATTAAATCCTGTTTTGCTATCTAAATCTAAGAAGGTGTTAAAACGTGCTTGCTGTTTCTTCGCTGGCACGGCGCGAAAATCATGCCACTGGCAGGCAAAATCAGTCGGGCGAAGTACGATTTGCATTGGCTCATCGGTTTTGCAATATATCACGGTGCGTAGTGCGGTATGACGTTGTATCAATGTTTGCCACGCTTGTTGTATTGCTGACTTGTCCAGCATACCTTGATGCGTCCATTGTAGCTGAATGGTATAATTATGACCTGCGGTTGTTTGCAGAGCGTGAAATAGTAAACCCTGTTGCAAAGAGGATAATGGATAAATATCTTCTGTTTGTGGGTAGTTTGTGATGATTTTATCTAATTGTGCTTGTGTCAATGCGGCCAGAGGAAAATCTTCCAATGTGCTGCGCTTGACCATCGGCGTCAAAGCGACTGGGTTGTTAGTGCTTTTGTGTGTTTCAGGTTGTTCGGTATCCATTGATTGAACCCAGGGACTTAGATCGGCTAAAGTGGTATGGGTTAAAATATCACTGGGTTTAATTCCTAAGCCCGCTTGCCGCGCAAGTGTTGCGATCTGCATTGCAATGATTGAATCTCCACCCAGGCGAAAATAATCATCTGTGCGACCTATCGCCTGTCGATTAAACACACGTTGCCAAATGTTTGCCAATTGCTTTTCTATTGTACCCTGGGGGGCCTGACCAGTTGCTAATGTTGCAGTATCGGGTGGCGGTAAGTGTGCTTTATTTATTTTGCCATTGATGCTTACCGGCAGCTTATCCAGCACGATGATTTGAGAGGGGATCATATACGTGTATAAACGTTGTTGTAAATATTGTTTGACGGCGGCAATATCTATGACGGTTTCTGAACGTGCTACCACATAAGCAATCAGCATTTTATCATACATCAGTACGGTGGCTTGGCTGATGCTCATATGCGTCAGCAATTGGTGCTCAATTTCACTCAATTCAACCCGTACACCACGGACTTTTACTTGGCTATCACTGCGCCCGATAAACATTAAATGACCATCGGGTAACCAATGGCATTGATCTCCTGTTCGGTAGAGTGTGAGTGATCGTTCGGGATGAAAAGGATTGCCAATAAAGCTGGTTTTATTGAGTTGCGGACGCTTGAGATAACCGTGTGCGACACCTGCCCCTCCTAAGCATAACTCACCTAATAAGCCAAGTGGCAGTAATTGTTGATATTTATCTACGACATAAGTTTGTGTTTGTGCAAGTGGTTGGCCAATGGGAACGTAACAAGCGGTGTCATCTGCGGATGTTGCTTCATAATAGATCGAAAATATTGAATTTTCTGTGGGTCCATACCCATTAATCATAGTGATATTTAAGTTTTGCACTTCTTTTCGTGCGAGTAATTCTTTGGCGCAGTCCACACTCACGGCTTCGCCAACAAAAATAAGCATTCGTAATTGATCAAAAGCATAGGGAGTCGCATTTATAACTTCTTTAAATACGGTGGCTGTCATACATAACATGGAACTATCGTGCTGCAATATCTCTGCTAATTGGTAAATATCCTGCGGCATTTCTTTCGCAAGAATATGTAGTACTGTACCGCTGAGCAAACTCCCCCAAATTTCAAACATTGCAATGTCAAACACTAAGCTTGTCAACTGCACCACTTTATCATCCGCCTGGAAATTCACAACGTTATCTGCCTTCACCAAGCGACTTATGCCACGATGCGGTATCAATACACCTTTGGGCTGGCCGGTCGTACCTGAGGTATAAATCAGATAGGCAATGTCTTCAGCGTTGCCTTGGTAAGTAATATCTGCAATTGGAGGGTAGCTGACCGTCATGAACGTATCGATCTCTACCCAGTGCACGGTTTGTGACTCTACGTCTAAGGTGCTTATTTTTTCCTGGTGTTCAGCTTGCGTCACGACAACGCTTATGTCGGCATCTGCCAACATAAATTTGATTCGCTGTGATGGATA
>JAZGGN010000164.1:0-4138 GCA_036480475.1 Gammaproteobacteria bacterium | reverse complement strand
GCCTCGTCTGCAGAAGCATAATTGTCTTGTATCCTCTCAGCCAGCAAACTAGTAGCAAATACCCCTGCAGTCGGTGGTACTATTTGCTTTACAAATAATGAAAGCCACTCTGCAGGCCTTTGATTGTAAAGTTGCATCAACAAACCTGGCAATCCTGCTAATGGTGATACCCAAAAAGTTTTGAGAACACTCGAGCCTCCAAATATCCCACACGTGAGCGCACCATAAATAAAATTTGAAACCATAGCCATATTAATCCTCCATTAATAATAATGTTTACTCATACATCCAATAACAAACACGCCGGATCTTCAAGCAACTGCTTGACGTTAACTAAGAATTGCACCGACTCTTTGCCATCGATCAAACGATGGTCATAAGAGAATGCAACATACATCATTGGACGCACAACCACTTCACCTGCAACTACCACAGCACGCGGCTCAATTTTATGCATGCCTAAGATCCCCGTTTGCGGCGGATTGATGATCGGCGTTGATAGCAATGACCCAAAAACACCACCATTGGTAATGGTGAAGGTGCCACCTTGCATTTCATCAATACTGAGTTTGCCATCGCGCGCGCGCGTCGCATAATCGACCACCGACTTTTCAATCTCAGCCATACTCATACTATCGGCATCGCGCAATACCGGTACCACTAAACCCCGTTCAGTAGACACCGCCACACCGATATCGTAAAAACCATGATAGATAACATCTTGGCCATCGATCGACGCATTGACTGCCGGGAAACGTTTTAAGGCTTCGATCACCGCTTTGGTAAAAAATGACATAAAGCCCAAACGCGCACCGTGTCTCTTTTCAAAACGATCTTTATATTTGGCACGAAGATCCATTACAGCAGATAAATCAACTTCATTGAATGTCGTCAATATCGCGGCATTATGTTGCGCTTGTAATAAACGCTCAGCCACGCGAGCACGTAGACGTGACATTGGCACACGTTTATGCGGGCGTTGATCTGCGTCTAAAGTCATCGCTGGCGACGACGATGGTGGTACTGACGGCACTTCCGCACTCAGAGCTGGTTTTTGTGCGACTTGCGCTAAGAAAATTTCAACATCTTTTTTAGTGAGACGCCCCCCTTTGCCTGTGCCTGTGATCTGAGCCGCATCTAAATGATGCTCTGCAATTAAACGACGCACGACTGGACTCAAATTTGAGTCATCCGCAAGCACCGATTCAGCTGCGGTATTTTCTGCGACCACATCATTTGCTGGCGCACTCACGGTTGGTGCAACAGCGCCTTTCTCTACGATATCAAATTTCGCTAAAACATCACCAGAAACCACTGTATCCCCTTCACCACGCATAATCTCTTTTAACACACCATTTTGTGGTGCAGGCACTTCCAGCACAACTTTATCGGTTTCTAAATCAACGATATTTTCATCGCGCACAATGGTTTCACCAACTTTCTTATGCCAGGTAATGATCGTCGCATCGGCAACTGATTCTGGTAACTGTGGTACTTTTACTTCTATTGTCATTGTTTATTCCGCCCCTAAGGCCTCCGCTATTAATTTCTGTTGCTGCTCAACATGCAGTGGCATGTATCCTACTGCCGGTGCAGCAAAGTGGTCACGCCCTGCATAATGCAAATTCTGTTCTGGCCCTAAACAAGCACGCATATTATGCTGCGAAGAATACCACGCCCCCTGATTTTGTGGCTCTTCCTGACACCAGATCACGTCTTTTGCCTGCATATACTTTGTTAATTCCTGCTGTAGCATTTCCTTGGGAAAAGGATAAAGCTGCTCAATACGAATAATGGCAACATCTTGCTGATCATCTTTGCGTCGCTGTGCTAATAAATCATAATAAACTTTACCGCTACACAGGACGACTTTACGCACCTGAGCAGGATTAATATCATCTATTTCCCCAATAATCAATTTAAATTCACCTTCAGCCAAATCCTGCAAGCTGGATACCGCTAATTTATGCCGCAATAAACTCTTTGGCGTCATCACAATTAACGGTTTACGAAATTGGCGCAACATTTGCCGTCGCAGCATATGGAAAATTTGTGCAGGTGTCGTCGGCACACACACTTGCATATTATGTTGGGCACATAATTGTAAGTAACGTTCTAACCGCGCTGAAGAATGTTCGGGCCCCTGGCCTTCATAGCCATGCGGCAAAAGCATGACCAACCCACATAAACGCCCCCATTTCTGCTCCCCCGAACTGATAAATTGGTCTACCACCACTTGTGCACCATTGGCAAAGTCACCAAATTGTGCTTCCCAAATGACTAGAACATTGGGTTCAGAAGCCGCAAAACCATATTCAAAACCTAACACAGCTTCTTCTGATAAAACCGAATCAATGATGATAAAGTCTGCCTGGTCACGCGAGATATGCTGTAAAGGAATATAAAGTTCACCCGTTTTATAGTCGTGCAGAACCGCATGACGATGAGCAAAAGTCCCGCGACCACTGTCTTGTCCTGATAAGCGTACGGGATATCCTTGATCCATTAAAGTGGCATAAGCAAGTATCTCTGCATAACCCCAATTGACAGCCAAATCGCCATCCGTCATTTTGCATCGCTCTTGCCACAATCTTTTCACTACGGTATGCACGTCAAATCGACTGGGCACAGCTTCAAGTCGTCGTGCCAACTGTTTCAATCTTTGCAATGGCACGGTGGTGTCTACAGATTCAGCCCACTCTCGCTTTAAAAATGGCGTCCAATCCACTAAGTGGGTATCTTCATAATCACCACCAATCACAGTTTCAACGATCGGTTCACCTTTTTCTAATTTATCGCGATAGCTATAATTAAAACCATCCACTTGCTCTTGATTAAGCACGCCCTGGCGAATCAAATGATCCGCATAAATTTTACGGGTGGTTTGCACTTGCCTGACAGCTTGATACATCAAGGGCTGCGTCACTGACGGTTCATCCGCTTCATTATGGCCATGACGACGATAACAAACTAAATCAATCACTACATCGCGCTTAAAACGCATCCTGAAATCAAAAGCCAATTGCACGATAAAAATAACGGCTTCTGGATCATCTGCATTGACATGAAACACTGGCGCTTGCACCATTTTAGCAACATCGGTGCAATATAGCGTCGAACGCGCATCCAATGGATTACTGGTGGTAAAGCCAATTTGATTATTGATGACGATATGAACGGTACCCCCTGTCGAATAACCGCGCGCTTGTGAAAAGTTAAACGTTTCCATGACCACGCCTTGGCCAGCAAAAGCAGCATCACCATGGATCAATATCGGTATGACTTGTTTTTTGTCGAGCAAGTCGCCACGACGACGCTGCCGTGATCGCACGGACCCTTCCACGACCGGACAGATAATTTCTAAGTGCGAAGGGTTAAATGCCAACGCTAAATGTACGACACCATCCGGCGTGCATACGTCAGATGAAAAGCCCATATGGTATTTCACATCACCTGACATTTCGATCGAATGCTTACCTTCAAATTCTTTAAATAAAATTTCCGGCGCTTTACCTAATACATTCACTAATACATTTAAACGGCCACGATGAGCCATACCCAACACAACTTCTTTCACTTGCTGTGCGCAAGCCCGATTAATCAATTCATGCAACATTGGAATTAAGCTGTCGCTGCCTTCTAAAGAAAAACGCTTTTGACCAACATAGCGCAAGCCTAAATATTTTTCTAAACCTTCAGCCGCCGTTAAGTGTTTTAGGATGTTAAGCTGTTGCTCTGACGTAAACTGTGGATGCGCTTGCACTGATTCTAAGCGATCGATGATCCAATGCGTTTCATTCGTATCCGTGATATGCATATACTCCGCACCAATCGACCCACAATAGGTACGCTTTAAAGCTGTGATAATTTCATGCAAGTTTTCGCCGTTTTGCGTTAAGGGAGACTCTGTACTGAAAATGGTCTCTAAATCAGCGTCGCTTAAGTGATGATGTGATAATTCTAAATCGGGAATATGTTTGCGCTCAGCCATATTCAATGGATCGAGCAAGGCATGATGATGGCCATGCAAACGGTATGCATTGATCAACTGTAATACATGCGCTTGTTTTTTTTCATATTCCAGATGGGTGGGTGTTGTTGGAGCAATGGCTTTTTTAGCCAGTTTCGCTTGTTGTAG
>JAZGGN010000163.1:0-5769 GCA_036480475.1 Gammaproteobacteria bacterium | reverse complement strand
CTTTTTCAATGGCGGTGTGGAAGCCTGTTTTGAAGGGGAAGATCGTATTTTAGTCCCTTCACCGAAAGTTAAAACCTATGACTTACAGCCACAAATGAGCGCGCCAGAACTCACAGAGAAACTACAGGCTGCAATTTTAGAAAATAAATATGATGTTATCATTTGTAATTTTGCCAATGCCGATATGGTGGGTCATAGTGGTGATATGGCAGCCACCATTCAAGCCATTGAATGTTTAGATGAATGTCTTGGTAAAATTTATAAAACCATGAAGCAAGTCAAGGGTGAAATGTTAATCACAGCAGATCACGGCAATGCCGAACGCATGTACGATAAACACAGTGAGCAAGCACATACAGCCCATACCAGTGGGCCAGTTCCTTTACTTTATCTTGGACAACAATCACAAATTTTAGCACGAGGCAGCTTGATTGACATTGCACCAACGATATTGAGCTTGTTATCGATAGAAATCCCAGCTCAAATGACTGGGCAACCTTTGTTAACTTGAGTTCGAATTTATATTTATTAAAATTATGAAACAAATACTTAAAAAAATATTTATTGTTTCTATTGTTTTTATAGAATTGCTATTCAGCAAATCATTAATTGCCGAGCAAGCAGATCTTTACGAAGAAAAAAATGCGCAATTAACGGGCGTTAACCGTCAGATAGCCCAATTACAAAAAGAATTGCAGCAATCACGTAACCAAAAAGAGATCTTAGATAAAGAATTACAACAAATTGAATTAGAGATTTCAAAATCATCAGTTGACTTAAGCAATGCGAAACAAGAACGCACCATCACTGAACAAGAAATTACACAGCTACAACAAAAAACATCGCGTCAACAACAACAAATAAAACAACAGCAAAAATACCTCGTTGACCAAGTAAGAGCCGCTTACTTATTAGGCAATAATAATACCGCCAAGCTACTACTCAATCAACAAGATCCAAAGCAAGTGAACCGTCTTCTGACTTATTATGGTTATATCAATTTAGCCCGCGCAGAATTGGTCGCTACACTGACTGACTTCATGACTGAACTCAATGAAACTCAAGCGGCAACTGAAACTCAAAGCCAACAACTCAATCGTCTTATGGTGCAAATACAAGGTCAACAACAGGAATTGGGTCAACAACAAAGCTATCGGCAAGCGATTGTTGAAGCATTGAATAAACAAGTGGCCAGTGATGATGAAGTACTTCAAGGGTTATTAAACAATAAAAAAGAATTGGAACAATTAATTCAAAGCTTATCTTTACCCCAGGGTTTGAATATTGATAAACCTTTTGCCAAGATGCAAAAACAACTGCCATGGCCACTGAAGGGTGAGATTGCCGTGGCTTATGGACAAAAAATAAGTCAATCTTCAATGACTTACAGTGGTGTCTTTATCACCGCGCCCGCAGGCGAAACTGTGCAGGCAATCTACCCTGGACAAGTGGTATTTGCCAATTGGATGAAAGGGTATGGCCTACTCCTCATTCTTGACCATGGTGACGGTTATATGAGCTTATATGCGCACAATCAGAGCTTATATCAGCAAGAAGGTGACCAAATTGGGGCAGGCAGCGTTATTGCAACCGTTGGCAATAGCGGCGGAAATCGAAAAGACGGTCTATACTTTGAAATAAGACATGACGGAAGATCAATCAATCCGTCAGATTGGTGCACATGATGTCGCCAATGAATTTATTTATTTGTATGGAGATGGCACATGGCGATAGCAAAAGGGAAATTGATGGGCATCATAGTCAGCCTGGCCATCGGAGCATCGCTCACACTAAGCACCTCGTTAGCATATTCGGCTAAAACCACCGAAGCGCAGGTTTCACTGGAAGATATCAAGCGTTTTTCAAAAGCATTGAATAAAATTAAAAATTACTATGTTGAGCCCATAGATGACGAAGAATTATTTGATGCAGCCATACGTGGCATGTTATCTAATTTAGACCCACATTCAGACTACCTTGATGAAGATGAATTCGATAACTTACAAGCAGCAACTCGCGGCCAATTTGGTGGCTTAGGCTTAGAGGTTACTTTGGAAAACGAAATCGTCAAAGTTGTTTCTGCCATCGATAACACCCCAGCACAAAAAGCCGGCATTCGATCGGGTGATTATATCATCCGCATCGACAATGTACCGGTGCAAGGCATGACGTTACGTGAAGCAGTTAAAAAAATGCGCGGCCAAAAAGGGACCAGTATTAATTTAGTCTTACTTCGCAAAGGTGAAGAAGATCCGATCACATTATCAGTGACTCGCGATGTTATTAGAATAGAAAGCGTTAAAAGTAAAATATTAGATGAGAAATACGGCTATATTCGCGTTAGCCACTTTCAAGCATCAACCGCTAAAAATGTCATTAAAGCGATTAACGATCTAAAAGAACAAACGAAAGGTGAACTCGAAGGGCTAATATTGGACTTACGCAATAACCCCGGTGGACTACTCAATTCTGCAATACATGTTTCTGATGTGTTTATCCATAATGATCAAGTAGGCGAAGAAGAATTGATTGTCTACACCGAGGGCCGCATAACCAACGATAAATTTATAGCCGCTGCAAGCCCAGGCGATATACTAGAAGGTGCCCCAATGGTGGTACTCATTAACCAAGGATCTGCCTCTGGTGCAGAAATCGTGGCGGGCGCTTTACGGGATAATCACCGTGCTATTATTGCGGGCAAGAAAAGCTTTGGCAAAGGTTCAGTACAAACTGTGATCCCCTTGGATGAACACCATGGTATTAAATTAACAACAGCGCTGTACTATACGCCGGCAGGAAAATCGATACAAGCCAAAGGCATTATTCCAGATATTATCATTGAAGATCTGGATATCATCAAAAATGAAAATGCAGATATATCAGATCTGCAAGAAGCTGATTTGAGCGGACATATACTCAATGGT
Organism: Gammaproteobacteria bacterium; assembly: GCA_036480475.1. Taxonomy (GTDB): domain Bacteria; phylum Pseudomonadota; class Gammaproteobacteria; order JAZGGN01; family JAZGGN01; genus JAZGGN01. The sequence goes on along the minus strand of JAZGGN010000163.1, from coordinate 2,845 downwards.
AACGTTAAAAGTGACGAAACATCAGGCAACGATAATGGTAACCCACTCGCCTATACTGATTATCAACTTTATGAAGCACTGAACATACTAAAGACTTCAGTCTTATCGCAAAGATAGATAAGGCTAGGAAAGGCAATGATGGCTTTGATCCAATAATCGTCATTTTGCGTCTTGAGCTTGCAACATTTCCACCAAAATACAACTAAGAAAATTCGACCTCTTTTACGAATAGTCCTTATCTGTGACTTATTGTATAATCCTAAAAAAGCAGTGAACCGCTCCTTTAGGAACGGGCACGAAATAACTTCCGTGTTTGGTGCTCAGATTTATGCCAGATTAAATCGTTCCGATTGAGAAAAACCGCAGAACTACCCGAGGTAATGCGAGGATTTTTCGATTGTCCTGAGTTAAATTAGTCAGGACAGGCGCAACGATTTAAGATGGTGTGAAGGTGAGATGCAAAACCGGAAGTTATTTCGTGTCCGTTCCTTAGGATTAAGGAAATAAATACAAGTACCGCGTCCTTTAAATTTATCATCTATTATTCTGGCATATGCTGGGACCCGTCATCCCTGGATCAAGCCTAGGGATGACGATGTGGACTAATAATAAAATCAGAGGCCGTATTTAAAGGACGCAGTACTAGATTAAAAATAGGAAAATAATGATGAAAAATTCTTACAAATTAATAGCTTACGATCTATGTCCTTATGTACATCGGGTTTTAACACTCATCAAATATCTCGATATCCATTGTGACATCGACTACATTGATCTACAAAACAAACCCGATTGGTTTTTAAAACTTTGCCCCACCGGGAAAGTACCCACGCTGATTGTTAATTATAATATTTTATTTGAATCTTCCGCCATCAATGAATACTTGAATGAAACAACAGGGGGTGGACTGCTACCGAGTGATCCGATCACACGTGCTAAGAATAGAGCCTGGACTGATTTCGGCTCAAGTCTAATCATGCAGCATACTTCACTCTTCAATCAAACAACGGCAGAAGACTTCAAGGCTGCTAAAGATAGATTTAACCATACCTTAAGTTTCGTAGAGCAAGAGATCAAAGAAGGTCCATTATTTAATGGCAAAGAATTCACCCTGATTGATGCTGCTTACGCGCCCTTGTTTTTAAAAATAGAAATACTGGAAAAACATTATCCGTTAAAGCTACTTGATAATACACCTAAATTATCTCGTTGGTCACAAACTTTATTGGAAACACCCTGTGTCAAACAGATGATCCCTGAAGGTTTTGAAGACAAGCTTGTTGCCAGGATAAAAAGCACAGATAATTATATAGGCTTAATCAATAAGTAGTAAACCATCATGCTAGAACAATTACAAAACGAACTACAAACCTTAGCTTGCCCCAAGCAAGCCAAACTCGTGACTCGATATTTCAAAATAGGTCCTGGGGAGTATGCTGAACACGATGAATTTATAGGTATAAAAACACCGCTATTACGCAAGCTGGCAAAAACATATAGGTCTTTAAAAGCGAGCGAGGTAAGTTGTTTATTAACATCTAAGGTGCACGAAAAACGTTTATTGGCGCTATTCATACTGTTAGAAAAATACAAGCGATTAGAGTCAAAAAAAGATAAAGCCAAAATTTATAATTTCTATGTCCGACATTTGTCACATATTAATAATTGGGATCTGGTTGACAATAGTGCGCCTCATATCGTTGGCGATTATCTTTATGACAACGACCGATCGATGCTCGTCCAATGGACATTGAGCGATAATTTATGGTACCGCCGTATTGCCATCGTGTCTACACTGCATTTTATCCGTAACTTAGACTTTGAATATACTTTGATTCTGGCAGAAATTTTATTACAAGATAAAGAAGATCTGCTTCACAAGGCGATTGGTTGGATGCTCAGAGAAATCGGCAAACACGACGTACAATGTCTTGAAAATTTCCTCACCGAACATTATCAGCAGATCCCAAGAACAACGCTTCGCTATGCCATCGAACATTTTACAGAAAAAAAACGACAACGGTTTTTGACGCTATAGAAATTAGCTTGATGTCTCACTTATAAATATAGCAATATAGATTAAAGCCCGAAGGAAGATGATGAGTTAGCTTCTAATTCTATACACTTTGCATACCTATCAAAGTAGTGAGCGCTACCAAAAAAACATGCGAATTGATAAAGATATTTGTTCATTGTTGCTTGTGTCAATTCAGCAATCCTTTCATATCGAGCCTTTTCTGCACTTTGGGATCCGTTGTTATCGCCATCACCGTCGCGCAAACTACGGAAACGACTATTACGTGCTTCTATATTTGCAATACCATGAGCGGTAAGGCCAGTATCACTTCGAATATGTACATCGGCATCAGCGGCTACTAGTAATCTAACAATGGCCTCATGACCACCGCGAGCTGAAAGGTGAAGTGCTGTTTGATGACCACGAGTTGTTCGATCTATATTAACTCCTGCAAGAAGTACTACAACAACGCCCGTACTACCGCTTCGAGCCGCAACATGAAACGGGGTATCCCAAGGCTCAGCTCTTCCTTTATGGTTACCGACAGAACTATGGTCACCTTTTACCTTGGCATCTGCATTAGCCCCACACTGCAGCAGTAATGCAGCAACACCTGTACGACCTTCCATAGCCGCAATGTGAAGCGCTGTCAAGCCACCCCTATCGCTATCACGAGTTCTCCTCTCTAGAAACCGAGCATCTCTACCTCGTCTTTCTAGTAGTGCTTTAGGAACGGTCACGAAATAACTTCCGGTTTTGCATCTCACCTTCACGCCATCTTGAATCGTTGCTCAGTCGAAAAATCCTCGCATTACCTCGGGTAGTTCT
>JAZGGN010000162.1:0-8465 GCA_036480475.1 Gammaproteobacteria bacterium | reverse complement strand
TAACCACTTACAAGACATCACAAGCGCATTGCAGTCGGAAAGAATACCACCAGAATGCCTTGACAAGATTGTTATTGTTAAAAGCATTCTTCAGTGTAAAGTTGGAGACAGTGGCTCTTTTGAGCGTTTTGAATGGTTGTCAGGCGTCACTGGCTGCTTTTCAAATAGAGACAATTGAAAACACAGCGCAGCACTATATTACGTTGTTAACTTTTATCAAGAAATATAATGAGTTCTGTAGGATGCGGGCTGAGAGAATTATAGATTTCTGTCGAGAACACCCAGGGCGTGTGAGAACAGAACAAAGATTGCCTACATTAGTCGAGGCAAAAAGACAGTTCGAAGAAAAAAGAAAAGAAATATCGGATGCGCTACGATCGGCAGGTGAAACTATTGGGAAGTTGGTTCCAGTAGGTGAGGTGTTTGGTCAATCAGTTGAAGCAATTACACCAGTTCTTCCGTCGCCACTCCTCGATGAAGAGAGACATGATGAGCATGAGAGAACACGAGAGATGGAGGCATCATCACGTTTTTTCCCATCCAACTCAGGAGTAGATTATCCTGCGATAATTGTTGCTATTGATGATATACTTAGTAGCATTGAAAGACAATCAGACTTATTATGCGCTTTTGATAAATTTATGACATTGTCAGTAGCACATGTAAAAAATCTTTGTGGAGACTTTAAAGACTCGGATCAGATGGATGATCAAGAAATATGGAAGTTTATTAGTGACATGGAAATAGGCTCTAATAACCACTATCACTTAAATGATATACTATCCATAGTAAATGGATAGCAAAAAAAAACATGACCCTCTTTTAGTTGCTGAATTAAATGATGTTTGTTCAAGAATGGTCATAAACAATGTATTAAGGCGGGCTGCAAATGGACTGCAAACGCCTTTCGACTTTCTAAAAAACAAGCAAGATGAAACCGCTTGCGAAATCATGCGCAGCATAAAAGAAGCTTATGCTGAATATCAGCAGGGGAAAATTTCAGAGTGTAGAATTCATTTAGAACAAGCAAAATCTATGGCTACAGATACCTTTACTCTTGCCGAGACACAACAAGAAATTGCGGTGGTGCCCCAAAGAGGATAGGGGACAAGCAGTTACATTTTAGTTATTATTCTATGATTAGGGTGATCATAAAAGACCGTCATTACACGGCTTGACGCAGTCTCATAGCCCATCTTTACCTGATAGAGGCTCGTCATAAACATTTTGACGACTTATGAGTGCTTGGCTGATGGTGTTGCCATCAATGAATTCTAATTCGCCCCCCATCGGGATCCCATGGGCAATGCGACTGGTTTTAATGTGGTGGGGTTTTACCATTTGTGCGATATAGTGCGCAGTGGTTTCACCTTCAACGGTTGAATTGGTCGCGAGAATAATTTCTTTGATGTGGTTGTTGCCTAATTGCTGGTGTAGCTTGACGAGACCAATGTCTTCCGGACCGATCCCATCTAGAGGGGACAGATGTCCCATGAGGACGAAGTAAAGTCCTCGATAACTGCCACATTGCTCAATGGCAATGACGTCGGCTGGAGATTCAACAATACAAAGTAATGTTGAATCTCGACTTTGATTGCTGCAGATCTGACACTGATCCGTTTCAGATAGGATATTGCAATTTTGACAATGACGTATTTTTTCCATCGCCTGCTGTAAAGCTTGTGCTAAATGAATCGCCTTGTCACGATTTTTATCCAGTAAATAAAACGCCATTCGTTGTGCTGATTTTGGTCCTACACTTGGTAGGCAGCACAATGCATTCAGCAGTTGGTTGATGAGTGGACTAAATGATACAGTTTTAAAATTCATCAGGCAGTTTAAGATCTTCAGGTAAATTCATTCCAGCAGTCAGTTCTTTAATTTTCCCCCTAGATTCTTTTTCAATCTTATTGGTCGCATCGTTTACTGCACTAAGAACTAACTCTTCAATCAATTCTTTATTGGTCATATCAGGATCATCGCTGTCGATCAATCCTGAACCAATGAGCACTTTTTGCACATGATGTCGGCCATTCATATGTACGGTGACTGATTCTGGGTCTACGCCGGCTTTTCCTATTACGATTAGGTCCGCCAGCTGTTTTTGCGCATCCTGCATTTTCTCTTGCATTTTCTGCGCCTCTTTCATTAAATTATTCAAATTTGCCTTGATGTCATTTTCCATCGATATTTCCTCTTTCTAGATTAAATCGTTGTTGCAGTTTCTCATGATTCCTTAGAGCCTGTCGTCAATTCGACATTCCCTAGGTTGCAACCGTGTTTTTTAGCCTCGTTGAGCCTGGCACTATTGTAGCATTAAACTGATCAATGATCGTCTTAACATTAACGTCACCATGAATGATGCTTTCAGCTTGGTTCTGTTTTTTTTTAGCGGGTGAGTCAATACTACCTTTAGCAATATCAACATGGAGTGTTATTTTTCTATTCAAATGTTGACTTAATGCTTGTGCCAGTTGTGCTTGCAAATTTTCTGTGAGTAGTGGCACATGGCTGGCAGCTAGCTGTAAAGTGATTTCCTTATCTTGCCATAACTTAAGTGTGCAGTGCTCAGCTAACAGTTTACTCATACCACTTAAATTGAGTTGTTCAATGAGTATTGACCAGTCTGTTGTCGTTGCTACTGTATGGTTCTCTGTCGTTGGTACATGTTCAGCCATAGGGGCTTTGGTTGTGACTGGCGTCGTCGTTGGCGCTGTCGCTGTCGGAATATGAGGTGGACGGTCCTGAGTAACACTGGCGGGTTGAAATGCCAGCATGCGTAGTACTAACATTTCAAAACCACTTTTTGGTGTTGGTGCTAACGGCAGATGTTGTCGCCCGGTTAAAGCGATTTGGTAAAACAGTTGAACATTTTCCGGTAAAATCGTTTTAGCAAATTGATGAATTTTTTTATGTTGTATTATATGTTCATTAATTGCTGCAGGTAATGCCTGTGCCAGTGCAATATGATGTAGTAATGATAGTAGATCTTGTAAAGCTTGGTTAAAGTCAGCAGCCTGTGTTGCTAATTGTTGGATGATGTCGATACATTGTGATGCGCTGTGCGTAACAATGGCATCCAGTAAATTGACGATATGTGTTTGTTCAATAAAGCCGAGTATTTTTCGGGTTTGTACCGTGCTTATTTTTTCACTGCAGTAAATAATGGCTTGATCAAGTAAGCTAAGTGCATCGCGCACACTGCCATCAGCCGCTTGTGCTATGATGTTGAGCGCCTCATGTTCGTATTGAATTTCTTCCGCCTTGAGGATCACTTGCAAGTGCGCACTAATTTCTTCAATTTGTATTTTCGTTAAATGAAATTGTAGGCAGCGGGATAATACTGTCGCAGGTAATTTTTGTGGATCGGTTGTTGCAAGCAGAAATTTAATGTGTGCTGGTGGTTCTTCCAGTGTTTTTAATAACGCATTAAAACTGTGTGTCGATAACATGTGTACTTCATCAATGATATAAATTTTAAAGCGACCCTGAGCGGGAAGATATTGTACATTATCGAGTAGTTCACGCGTATCTTCCACTTTGGTTTTTGATGCGGCATCCACTTCAATTAAGTCTACAAATGAACCATCATTAATAGCGATACAAGCAGGGCATTGCTCGCAAGGCTGTGGACTGATCCCTTGTTGGCAATTCAGGGCTTTGGCTAAGATGCGTGCGATTGTAGTTTTGCCGATCCCGCGTGCGCCAGAAAATAAATAAGCATGATGTAGACGCTGCTGCGTGAGTGCATTGTTAAGTGCCTGCAGGATATGCGCTTGTCCTGTCATCGCTTGAAAAGTTTTGGGTCGCCACCGCCGGGCAAGTACTTGGTAACTCATATTTTGTATCAAAATTTAAATAGTTGAACCTAGGAAAAGCAGCTGCCGTTCCTAAGGAACGGGCACAAAATAACTTCCGGTTTTGCATCTCACCTTCACGCCATCTTGAATCGTTGCGCCTGTCCTGACGTGTTAACTCAGGACACTCGAAAAATCCTCGCATTACCTCGGGTAGTTCTGCGGTTTTTCTCAATCGGAACGATTCAATCTGGCATAAATCTGAGCGCTAAACACGGCAGTTATTTCGTGCCCGTTCCTTACTTCTCAACGATAAGATTGGCTTTCAACCTACGGCACGCTGCGTGCTGACGCTAGGCTCAGAGGCTGCTTATCCTGAGCTGGGATTAATTTGGTGGCAGCCCCATTCGCAACACTCAGCACCCGTGTTGGCTACGACCGCTGCTCCCTTCCGGGCCTGACGGGGTTGACAGCCTGACGTTGCCAAGGCACCAATAGGGCCACCATTGACCTTTGACTTCTACAATTTTGACTGCAGAATGTAAGATAAACGACATTGTACCTTGAAAACCATCTGCCGTCATATTTACAGTAATACCTGTAGTTATTGATCTTAATACCACCTGCTCGACCTAAGAAAATCCTTAATATTCAATGTCTTAATCATCTTCGCTTTGAGGTTAACTGCCTTTTCTAGGTTTAATTAAATATTGCACATATAAAATAGATTGGAAATTAATATTTTATTGGGTATTTTTTGAACGATAGCATGATGCTACAGTTAAAAATAGTTTATATTCAATAAGTTATGATCGATTCGCGGAATTTTATCTGTACCACTCGGATTAAGTCTGCTCTTTATCTGCCGCTAATTAGATCAGCAATTCACAACATGAGGAGATTATCATGACTAAGCAGCAACAACCGGTGAAGAAACATGCGGGTAAAAAAATAAAACAGCCCATTGGACGCAAGCAAAAACAAAAATAATTCTACATTACCTTAGTAAACCTCAGCTGAAGGGTAACGGGTATATATCCGTTACCCTTCAAAGAGGGTACTTAAGTAAAATTTACCAATAGTCTTGAAGTTTAGCTTTCCCCGCTCAACACGGCGGGACAGGACCACAGGTATATTGTTTAAGTTCGAAGCGATGTTCTGGCGACGAAGCAAATCATTAAATTTCTAGCAAGATGGCAAAATATATTTAACCGAAATATTTAACTATTTATCTATTTTATGTTAACCTTGTACAGTGGGGAAGCGGAGATGTAAATAAAATGGGATTTTGCTTAGTTTGTTGCTCTCAGCAATTTGCTGAAGACTTTTTTCAAGACCAGATTGGGAATTGTAAAACACAACACTGTGTAAGTTTTACCCAAATCCATGATGAAGTATTCATTAATCAAGTATTCACTTATTACTCAATGGGTTATCCTCTCGCTGTAGTAACTTTATCTACAAGTTATAGTGGTTCAGCCTTAATCATCACACTATCCAAGAATATTTATCAAACGGATCGATATTACTTTTCTGTTACTCATAATTATACGGAACCTAAGGTATACACAGTCCCCTTTTTTTTATCCCCTTGTGTATTACAACAGTACTTTGGTGTTCTATCGCAGCAAAATATTCAGCTTTTGCTGATCTTAAATGTATATTTATCTTTTAAAACTCATTTTCATAAGGAAGAGAACATATGTCTGAACATGCAGTATTTGCCAAATTTACTAATGAGGAAACACCTGATAAAATTGAATCTACAAAAGAGCGTATAATTACAGCCGCCACGGAGGTCTTTGTTGGTTACGGGTGTTATCGGAGAACATCGACGGCTGAGGTCAGCAAAGCTTGTAACGTTGCCAAGCCAACACTTTTTTATCATTTTGCTTCAAAGCAGGAGCTGGCACTTGCAGTGATCCATCGAGTACATCGGCACTGTCGTGATATGATTTTCAATGTGCTGGACGATCACAACTTATCTCCGCAGGAGAAAATGGAGATATTTGCTGATAATTTTCGTAAATTTTATATTGATAATATTGGCAGCAAAGCTATTATTTTTCTGGGTGTAGAGCTGAGTAGTGTCGCTGGTTTATTTAAAACACCGATCAATAATTATTTTGAAGAATGGTACAGTGTGATTAACAGAGTTCTATCACTGTTTTGTGAAGAAAAAGATGCGACTGTCGTTGCGAAACGTAGCCTTGATCGTATTGTGGGTGCTTTATTGTTATCGCGTATTCATGATAATAAAATATACGCTGAACGTATGTGTAGCGATATTGTTGAGCAATGGTTGGAACTTAGTACACAAAACGGCGACGGCAGTTAGGAACGGGCACAAAATAACTTCCGTGTTTAGCGCTCAGATTTATGCCAGGTTGAATCGTTCCGATTGAGAAAAACCGCAGAACTACCCGAGGTAATGCGAGGATTTTTCGAGTGAGCAACGATTCAAGATGGCGTGAAGGTGAGATGCAAAACCGGAAGTTATTTCGTGTCCGTTCCTTAAACAGCGAATGACTTGCGCAAGATTTATATTATTGCATCAGAATACATAAATTTTTTTTCCAATCCCAGTTTTTGGAAATTTTCCAGGGCGGAAAAAATCATATCAGGTGGACCCGCAGCATAAACTTGGTGGTTTGTAAGTGAAGGGTAATCCTGGGCAATAATCTCATAAATCAAACCGGTCTCGGGTAGTACTGGTGTATAGCGAAAGTGAGGCACTGTTTTTTGCCACTGGCGTGGTAGCTCATCCAGATATAAATCACTCATATTTTTGGCACCCCAATATAAATGTTTAGGGGTGTTGTCACCTTCTGCCAGTACTTGTTCGATAATCGCTTTTATCGGTGCGAATCCAGTACCTCCCGCCATAAGTAGTGTGGTTTTAGGCGTGTTTGGGTGATAGATACAGTGACCAAAAGGACCACGGATTTTGATTTTCCCGGTACGTTTAATTTCATTAAGCAAATAATTACTATAGGTGTTTTCTGTCGTATGACGAATATGTAATTCGAGTTGCTTACTGCCGAGCGGCGCGTTGGCAATAGAAAAAGGCATGTGTTGGCCGTCAGCTGTGATAATTTCAATATATTGTCCGGCAATGTATTGAAAGCGAGTGCCTGAGGGTTGCAGTAATAGCAGTATAATTTTGTCTGTCAGTGGCTTAATTAAATCGATTTCGCAAATGCAAGTGGTACTATCCATTATGGTGAGTTTAACTTAGGAACGCGCACGAAATAACTTCCAGGTTTTGCATCTCATCTTCATACCATTTTGAATTTTTTCTCAATCGAAAAATCCTCGAATTACCCCGGGTAGTCCTGCGGTTTTCCTCAATCGAAACAAATCCAACCTAGCATAAATCTGAGCGCAAAACCGGGAAGTTATTTCGTGTGCGTTCCTTACTCTTGGCGGTTCATAGAAGCAAAGAACGCGTCATTGGTTTTAACGTCTTTAAGGCGTTCTAATAAAAATTCAATGGCTGCCATATCATCCATGGAATGTATAAGTTTACGTAAAATCCATGTTTTTTGTAATTCTTCGGGAGGCATCAATAAGTCTTCTCGTCGTGTGCCTGAGCGATTAATATTAATTGCTGGATAAACGCGTTTTTCAGCAATGCGCCGATCCAAATGTAATTCCATATTCCCTGTGCCTTTAAATTCTTCGAAGATCACTTCATCCATCCTCGATCCAGTATCAATCAAGGCGGTGGCAATAATAGTTAAGCTGCCACCTTCTTCGATATTGCGGGCAGCACCAAAAAATCTTTTCGGACGTTGTAAAGCATTAGCATCAACACCACCAGTCAATACTTTGCCGGAGGTTGGTGCGATGGTATTATAAGCACGCGCCAGTCGGGTAATTGAGTCAAGTAAAATAACGACATCTCTTCTGTGCTCAACTAAGCGTTTTGCTTTTTCAATGACCATTTCAGCCACTTGCACATGACGTGTTGCCGGTTCATCAAATGTACTGGCAACCACTTCCCCTCGTACGGAGCGTTCCATTTCGGTGACTTCTTCCGGTCGTTCATCAATCAGTAGTACGATGAGATAAGCGTCTGGGTAATTCTTTTCTATCGAATGGGCCAGGTTTTGCAGCATAATGGTTTTACCCGCTTTAGGCGGAGATACAATTAAACCACGCTGACCTTTACCAAAGGGCGCGCATAAGTCAACGACACGCGAGGTTAAATCTTCGGTGCTGCCATTGCCTTGCTCCATACGCATACGTTCATCAGGAAATAAAGGGGTTAGATTTTCAAATAATATTTTATCCTTGGTGTTTTCTGGGGAATCAAAATTGATTTCATCCATTTTAAGCAGAGCGAAGTAACGCTCACTGTCTTTGGGCGGACGAATTTTCCCGGAGATGGAATCACCAGTGCGTAGACTGAAACGCCTGATCTGGCTGGGAGATACATAAATATCGTCCGGTCCTGCCAAATAGGAACCTTCAGCAGAGCGTAAAAAGCCAAAGCCATCTGGCAGGATTTCAAGTGCGCCGTTGCCGTAGATATCTTCCCCCTTTTTTGCTTGTGCTTTAAGGATAGAAAATATCATGTCTTGCTTGCGCATGCGAACGACATTATCAATATTTAACGAGGTAGCCAAGGCTATAAGTTCCGCCACGGGCTTATTTTTTAATTCA
>JAZGGN010000161.1:0-7081 GCA_036480475.1 Gammaproteobacteria bacterium | reverse complement strand
ACATTCCCCATGACTGAGTCACCATCTTTATCAGTAACGGTATAGCCCAGGTCAATTGAGATCACCTCACCTTCATCCTTATCTGAATCATGGAATAGTGCCTCATATTGCACAAAATAAGCTTGTTCATTTTCGACATCGAGATAAGCAACCCAGGCAACACCAGAGTCAGTCATGCCAACAATAGTTTGACCATCAGGCATTTCAAGCGTTATGGTTTCTCCAACAGTGGTCTTACCACTGTAAGACTGTTCGGAAATATCTTTAAATACGAGTGCTTCAACATCAGTGATACCTTCTACTGCCGGACCATCTTCACCATAGTCAATGATGAGGTCTTTACAGGCGACCCCGCAAATCATATCTCCACTTAAGCCTAGCTCGTCTAAAATATTTGCTAAATTCTCGGGAATCTCATTGATCGGGATCTCATCACCCTGCTCACCTTCGGTTTCATCATAAATAACGGTGATATCTGTAGTTGTCGGACCATCATCATTTACCGTGATGGTTAATAAATTCCATTGCGTATCCCCATCTTTATCTGTCGTTTCATACTTGAACTTCACCAGTAGTTGATCATCAAAACCAACCCCTTCACCATTCATCCCTGCATCTGGATGATCGATCGCATGTAATAATTCAAACCAATACTCTGGTAAATCATTCTCATCACCAGCCTTCTCGACTGTCAGACGCATGACTTCTATTGGATCTTTTCCATCATCTGGTAAATCTACCGTCCCGATCAATTCCCAAACCTCTATCGGACCACTACCCATATCAATAGTCGTCATGGTCGCGCCACCAAATACAACCTCTACACCACATACGGTTAAGGGGATCTCCATCTCTTCAGGCGGAGCATCCGGATCCATCACTGTAGCTGGCGTAGTTATCGGCATTATCCCGGTGATACCAAACGGTTGCGCTGAACCATCCGCGCCAAAATCTACATTTAACTCACCGTGAATTAATACGCTCTCACCATTGATGTCTTTCTCTTCTATTAAAGCTTCTGTTTCGGTGATGACATCATTATCACCCTTGATTAACTGTGTTGATGTTTCTACCGAATCCGGCCCATCATCTTTTACAAAAATTGTCACTGATTGTTCTGTGATATGTCCACTTTTATCTACAACGCTAATACGAAACTCTAGACCGAGTTGGTCATCTAGACGAATTTCACTGCCATGGATACCAGCATCTGGATGATCAACTGCTTTAAGCAAAGTAAAAATATACTTGCCACTACTCGTATCAACTTCGAAAGTTGCGACTATTTCTCCATCTGCTGTCCCCACAAGAATATTGCTGTTCTCAGGATCTGGTGCCCAAACCACTGGCTCACCACAAACAGTTAACTCACTAAACGGCACTTGCCCATTTGGTACACCATCTGGATCGAAAACAATGGGATCTGAAATTGTAATTTGATCTCCGGCAGAAAAGTCAATATTCAAAAATCCCATGATCATGTCATTATCTGGATCATCGTCAGTTAATGCGTCTTCGAATAACATATTCATCAAGGGTGGCAGGATCGTCGGCCTGTCTAATGGGAAAAAAGTAACGGCGAGTTTAAAGACATCACCTATATCTAGACCAAAAGTAATCGTATCATAACCATAATCACGCAGACCTGGACTAAGGCTGGGCCTAGATATGCCAAGATAAACGCCTTCATTATCTAGTTCACCACTGATATAGGGGATGGATGCTATTATCCCAGATACTTCAGCTATTTCAGCATACGCTTGTGGACTACCGTCAAACTTGAAATGCTCTGGAGTGTTAATCTCCATGATTTTACCACCGACTTCCCACCTCATTTGTGCGTGGCCTACCGGCTCAATTCTTGCATGTTCCCCTAGTATTCTAGGGTTCCAACCCATCATGAAACTCGCCGAACCATCAGGCGAGTAAATAAATGTTGGAACATTTGAATATTTGAGTATATTTGTGTGATCATCTGCCATTGCTGGCGTATTTGAAGTCACAGGTATGTTTATATAATCGTCTGCCATGATTGCTCACCCTTAATAAAAATTTATCCCATATGTAAAAATATAGAACAAATAGAATAAATATTGAAGAAATAGTGTAATTATTTTAAAATTTGTTTTATTTTAAAATAACATTATTGATAATGGCTCTATTCGGGTGATTTTATCAATTCAAAGGGATAGATTTATTCTAAATCCTGTTGGCAAAGGCAATAATAGAATTTAAATTTATTCGATGGCATTCATAAGCTGTCGGCAAAGTATATTTAAGCCCTGCTTTGCTTTTGCGGAGATCTTAAAGACTGGGCCTTGCCAACATAGGCGTTCAACGATCGCCTGACAATGGCTTTCTATCGCTTCTGGCGGCAAAAGGTCAATTTTATTCAAAACCAACCAGCGTGGTTTTGCTGCGAGTTGTGGATCATATTGTGATAATTCCTGGCTAATCGATTGTGCGGCATGGGCAGGATCACTGCCATCCGCAGGAGCAACATCGACGATATGCAGTAAAATATGGGTTCGTGCTAAATGCTTGAGAAAACTAATACCTAAACCCACACCTTGGGCAGCACCTTCAATTAAGCCAGGAATATCAGCCACGACAAAGCTTTGCTGTGGTGAAACACTCACAACGCCCAAATAAGGACGTCGTGTGGTGAAAGGAAAGTCCGCAACACGCGGTTTTGCACTTGAGATAGCACGGATCAAGCTGGATTTACCCGCATTGGGCGCGCCGAGTAAACCGACATCCGCCAACACTTTGAGCTGCAAATGAATTTCACGTGCCTCACCGGGTGTACCTTTGGTGAAACGACGGGGCGCACGATCAACACTGCTTTTGAAATGGGCATTACCAAAACCGTGGTGCCCCCCTTTAGCAATCAGTAAAGTCTGATCCGGTGCCTTTAAATCGCCAAGCAATTCATCCGTGTCACGGTGATAAACCAGTGTCCCTACGGGGACGGGAATAATAAAATCTTCACCCTTGCTGCCGGTGCGATCTTTACCCATGCCTGAGCGACCTTTAGCTGCACGATGTATACGCCGATGGCGAAAATCAACGAGCGTATTCAAGCCACTATCCGCTTTTAAATAAACACTGCCGCCATCACCACCATCACCACCATCCGGCCCACCGAAAGGAATATATTTTTCACGACGAAAACTTAAGCAGCCATCGCCCCCTTTACCCGCATAAACATGGATAATGGCTTCATCAACAAAAATCATGAGTATTAACCCCAGTTCGGGATAAACGACCTGTTTACCCAGGTCGTCGCTGGGCTTAGCATCACCAATAAAATGTAGGTTTCTTTCATGCCGCTTATTCCGAATTGGGGTTATCAGGAAACAGATTGGAAAGGATCGATGACTTCTAAGCCATCACACTTAAAATTCTTCGTGTTACGAGTCACCATTCTTAAATTATTAGTGAGTGCGGTCGCTGCAAGTAAATCATCTATGGCTGCTAAAGTTTGTTGGCTTGTTGCTGATAAATATCCCCAACGTTCCGCCACGGCCTGATCAATTGGTAAAATATTTTCACCGAACCAATCTATCAATTCCTGTTCAAGCCAAAGCACTAAGTCAATTTTACGTTTTGACGCCTTTAATCTCTCTATACCTTTTCTAAGTTCACCAAGCGTTAAAACACTAAGATAAAGTTGCGTTGACGGAATAGCTTCCAACCAAGCTACAACACCAACATTAGGCTTTTTACGCATGACTTCAGAAATAATATTGGTATCTAATAGATAACTCACAAATCAATTTCTCTTTCTGGTGATTGATCACGCCTTAGATCAAGCCGCACACCAACTAAAGGAGAAGCACGCATAAAATCGACAAATTTAGGTTTTGCCTCTGTTAACTTATCGAAATCCGCTTTAGATAATAAAACAGCCTCTTCTTTACCTCGCACAGATAAGGACTGTGGCCCTTCTTTTGTACATATGCGAATTAATTCACTCAGTCGAGCTTTTGCTTGCTGTAATTGCCATATTTGCATAACACACCTATTAAACTAGTCAGACTAGTTTAATTATAGATTAAACCTATGTGCATGTAAATACTCGTAGAAATGAGAGTCAAGCAAGCGTGCCGCCGCTACCATCCACTTGCTGCGGTTCAACACATACATAACAACGCTTGATACGTCCTTTGGTGGTAAACTTAACAGCGCCATCGACCAAGGCATAAAGCGTGTGATCACGACCAATACCAACGTGGTTGCCGGGATGAAACTTTGTCCCCCGCTGACGTACAATAATCGTACCTGCGTTAATGACTTGTCCGCCAAAGCGTTTCACGCCCAAATATTTGGGGTTGGAATCACGTCCATTGCGCGTACTCCCCGCTGCTTTTTTATGTGCCATGAGAACCTCTCTATTTAGGAACGTGTGGGTGGATCGGTAGCGCCTGCTACGATTTTCAGCCTTCTATCTTCGTAATTTTGACCGCCGTGTAATCCTGCCGGTGCCCCATACGTTTGATCGAATGCTTCCGCCGCTTGAATTTAATAATCCTGATCTTCTTATGTCGACCCTGCTCAACCACCTCAGCACTCACCTTGACATTGGCCACATACGGATCACCAATCTTGATGGCATCGCCATTGGCAACCATCAACACTTGGTCAAAATTAATACTATTGCCGATCGCTTCCGCCAATTTTTCCAGCTTCAAAGTATCGCCTTCTTGAACGCGATATTGCTTTCCACCGCTTTTGATTACTGCATACATTGTACTGTCTCATTATTTTCATTGAAAAGGGAGGGTATTATAGGGAATTGGCGAAAGACTAGCAAGGACTGAAATTTAACCTGGGAAAAGCAGTTAACCTATTCATTTGACAGCCTCCCTATGAAAGAGGTAGGCTATGCGCCTGTTTGCAACCACTCTTACGGGAGAACCACCAATGGCAGAAACGATTGAATTAAGTGCCCAAATTCGCGATACCCGTGGCACGAGCTTAAGTCGACGCATGCGCCGTGAGAATGGGCATGTGCCGGCAATCATTTATGGTGGAGAAGCGCCGCCACTAACAATTTCTTTATTACATAATAAAGTCATTAAAGCATTAGAAGATGAATCGTTTTATTCAAGTATTTTAAGTATTGAGATTGCTGACAAGCAAGAAGCGGTTATCTTAAAGGCGATCCAACGTCACCCAGCACAAGCGAAAATCTTACATATGGATTTTTTGCGTGTCAGCGGCAAAGAAGCACTCACTATGCGTGTACCTTTACATTTTATCGATGAAGATGCCGCCCCTGGTGTTAAACAAGGTGGGGTAGTCACCCATAATATGACCGACATTGAAATTAAATGCTTACCGCGTCATTTGCCTAAGTATATTGAAGTTGATCTAAGCGAAGTTGAGCTTGATCAATCGTTACATCTATCTGATATTAAGCTTCCCAAAGGCGTGGTTTTAACCGCAGACATTAGCGATCGCGATCATGACTTGCCAATTGCCAGTATTCATACACCACGAGTGATCGTTGAAGAAGAGCCAGTAGAAGCTGTCACCGAAAGTGAAGGTGAGGATAAAGCTGAAGGTGAAGATAAAGCTGAGGGCGAAGCAGCGAAAGAAGGTAAAAAATCAGAATAATAGCTCATGGAAATTAAACTAATTGCCGGCCTTGCTAATCCTGGCAGTGAATATGCGCAAACACGTCATAATGCAGGCGCATGGTTTATTCATGCCTTGGCAGAGCAAATGGATATCCCACTTCGCTTAGTCAAAAAATTTCATGGCTTAAGTGGCGATCTCAAGCTAGATCAACAAAGTTGTCATTTATTGATCCCAACTACCTTTATGAACCACAGTGGTCAGGCGATCAAAGCGATGTCCGTTTTTTATAAAATTGAGCCCGCAGCGATTTTGATCGCGCATGATGACATCGATCTATCCGTCGGTGTCGTCAAATTAAAAACCGACGGTGGACACGGTGGCCACAATGGTTTGCGCGATATTATTCAACACTTGGGCAACAATAAATTTCACCGTTTACGTATTGGCGTGGGTCACCCCGGGCATCGTGATCGCGTCCATGATTATGTGTTAAATCGACCTTCGCGCAGTGATCAACAAAAAATTCTTGCTAATATTGACGATGCGGTGGATGTCATGCCCTTGGTGATCAATGGCGATATACAAAAAGCGATGCTGCAATTACACACTGAAAAAGGCGATTAAAACATGGGATTCAAATGCGGGGTTGTCGGTTTACCCAATGTCGGTAAATCTACTTTATTTAATGCGCTCACCAAAGCCGGCGTGGATGCTGCTAACTATCCATTTTGTACAATTGAACCCAATGTCGGTGTTGTTGCTGTCCCTGATCCACGCTTACAACAACTCGCTGAAATCGTGCAGCCGCAGCGTATTATGCCAACCACGATGCAATTCGTTGATATTGCGGGCCTGGTCAAAGGCGCTTCCAAAGGGGAAGGCTTAGGCAATCAGTTTTTAGCCAATATTCGTGAAACAGATGCCATTGCCCATGTGGTCCGTTGCTTTCAAGATGATGATGTTATCCATGTTAGCGGGAAAATCAACCCGCTCGAAGACATCGCAACCATCCATACTGAGCTGGCCTTGGCTGATTTAGAAACCGTAGAAAAAGCGCTCATACAACGCAGCAAAACCGCTAAAAGTGGTGATAAGGCCGCACTGGCAGAAAAAAATATCTTAAACCAATTCCAACAGGCTTTAGCACAAGGCCACGCCATCCGACAATTGCAATTAGATGAGCAAGCAAACACCTTAGCCAAACAATTAGGGTTGCTAACCGCAAAACCAACCCTGTATATTCTCAACACAAACGATGATAATCAAAATCACACCGAAGAAGTCATCCAATGGATTGAACGTGAAAACGCCGCATACGTAACGATTTGTGCGGCACTTGAATCGGAGATTGCCGAGCTTGATGAACCTGACAAAAGTGAATTTTTACAAACATTAGGTTTAACTGAAGCGGGTTTAGATCGTGTGATCCACGCCGGCTATAAATTACTAGGCTTACAAACTTATTTTACTGCCGGTCAGAAGGAAGTCCGCGCTT
>JAZGGN010000160.1:0-4254 GCA_036480475.1 Gammaproteobacteria bacterium | reverse complement strand
AGTTGTATGGCTTTTTCAGGGACACTGCCGGTTTTTATTTCCCCTGTGAGTTCGATCGCTTGCTCCTGTAGTAAATGGGCAATGATGTTTTTACTGTAGGCCAACGGATCTTTAATCGCAATGGTGCGGGTGATTTTATTTCTGTTTTTGGGGATGCAGCCAGAGACTTTGACGGTATTATCCATATGCATCCGCACTTTGATTTTGCAGGCCGTTTTTTTAGGCGCGGTGGTTGCTTCATTGTTGAGTTGTATACTGCCATTGGTTGGTGAAACAATGTGTACAATGGCTGGTTGATTGTGACCGGTATTGGGTTGGATCGTGAGCCGAATGTGATTTTTGTCTAAAATGATTGGGCTGAGTCCTGCGCCATAAGCATGATGCGTATCTTCGACCATCCACCCTGGACCATGCGGGTCATCCCCATTGAATATTGTCGTGTCGATGACAAAATCACCTTGAATGGTGTCGATGTCATTGGCTGTTTTTAGGGTGCTGAATAATTGTCTCAGCTCGTCTTGATTTAAGCTGGGGTCGCCGGAAAGTTGAAGATACACATCACTGGAAAGCTTGCCATTTTTTATGCGTTTATTATTTGCCAGTAGCGGTGTTGTAAATTGATAGTCGGGTCCAAAGTAAATCAGTGCTGCAGCGCTGGTTAATAATTTTAAAGTACTGGCTGGGATAAAGGTGCGTTGTGGATTACGTTGGTATAATATTTGACCATTATCGAGATCAACAATTTGGATCCCAATATTGACATCAGCATCAGTGTTGATTATTAAATTTTCAATTTCTTGTTCAATTTGGGCGGCATCTATGCTTTCGGCCCAAGTTGTTGTTGAAATTAATATTGTGATTAAGATCCCAATGAGTGTCGTCGTGATGTGGCGCATATTTCAACAGTCCTATAAAATAGGGCTATTAACCCCAGTTTGGGATAAGGAACATGTTTAAGCGTCGCCAAAAGGCCAATATTGTCGTTGAAAAGGCTAAAAAAATCGTTATGTACATTGAGTACACGCCTCTTTTTTTAGCCTTCTCGCCTCAATCTTGACTCTTTGGCTCGCTTAAATCAAGAAATCTATTCTTTAAATGAATAGTTTAATCTTATCATTCAATAGATCAGCTAATAAAATGTAGATTTCTTTCATGTCTCTTATCTCGAACTGGGGTTATTAAAATCAGCCTAGTGTATACTGTGGTGATTTTCAACTTGGCTGTCAACTTCCGAATTTAGGTTGTCTGGATTGTCGATCACCCAGTCTCCAAGTTAAGCCGTGTTATGACGGAATGTGTAGATTATGTTTAATGCAGTTATAAAAAGAATTTTTGGTAGCCGGAATGAACGGGTATTGCGCCGCATGGACAAGCGGATTGAGCAAATCAATGCGTTTGAGCCAGCGATGCAAGCACTAACAGATGAAGCCTTGTGTGCGAAAACGGAGAAGCTTCGTCAGCGTCATCAACAAGGCGAAACCTTGGAGCAATTATTGCCAGAGGCTTTTGCGGTAGTGCGTGAAGCAGGAGTACGTACGCTTGGCTTACGTCATTTTGATGTACAATTGATTGGCGGTATCGTACTGCATGACGGTAAGATTGCGGAGATGCGCACGGGTGAGGGAAAAACCCTGACGGCGACCTTGGCGGTGTATTTGAATGCCTTAAGTGGTCATGGCATACATATTGTGACGGTGAATGATTATCTAGCCAAGCGCGATAGCGAATGGATGGCGCCGATCTATGAATTTCTGGGCTTGTCCGTTGGTGTGATTTTGACGAATATGTTGAACGCAGACAAACAAGCTGCGTATCAATCCGATGTTATTTTTGGGACCAATAATGAATTTGGCTTTGATTATCTGCGTGATAATATGGCTTTTTCTTTGGCAGACAAAGTACAGAGAAAATTGTTTTTTGCCATTGTCGATGAGGTGGATTCTATTTTAATTGATGAAGCGCGCACACCGTTGATTATCTCCGGTGCGACAGAAGACAGTTCTGAATTATACATCAAGATTAATAAATTAATTCCTCAATTGACCAAGCAGCTGGAAGAAGAGGGTCCCGGTGATTTTTCCGTCGATGAAAAACAGCGGCAAGCTTTTCTAACGGAAGATGGTCACCAACGGGTTGAAGAACTCATGGTGCAGGCGGGTGTGATCGGTGAGCATGAAAGTTTGTATGATCCTGTCCATATTATGCTGATGCATCATATTAATGCGGCTTTACGTGCCCACGCGCTGTTTAATAGAGATGTTGATTATATTGTACAAAATAATGAAGTGGTAATCGTCGATGAACATACCGGAAGGACGATGCCGGGGCGACGTTGGTCTGAGGGCTTGCATCAAGCTGTTGAAGCCAAAGAGGGTGTGTCGATCCAGAGTGAAAATCAAACTTTGGCATCGATTACTTTCCAAAATTATTTTCGTTTGTATGATAAGTTGGCCGGTATGACTGGTACAGCCGATACGGAAGCTTATGAATTTCAGCAAATTTATGCCTTAGAAGTGGTGGTGATCCCCACTAATAAATCGATGATACGCAAAGATATGATCGATTTAGTTTATTTGCACTCACAAGATAAATATCAAGCGATTATTGTAGACATAAAAGAATGTTGCGAGCGCCGGCAGCCCGTATTGGTCGGTACGGCATCGATCGAAACTTCTGAATTGTTATCCAAGCTACTTAAAAAAGAAAAGCTTTCACATCAAGTATTGAATGCGAAGTTTCATGAAAAAGAAGCCTCGATTATTGCTGAAGCAGGTCAACCAGGTGCAGTAACGATTGCGACGAATATGGCAGGTCGTGGTACGGATATTGTTTTGGGCGGCAGTTTAGAGGTTGAATTACAAGCTTTAGGTGATAAAGCCAGTGATGCACAGCGTCAGCAAGCCAAAGAGGATTGGCAACAACGACATCAACAAGTCCTCGACGCAGGTGGTTTACATATTATTGGTTCGGAGCGACATGAGTCCAGGCGGATTGATAATCAATTGCGTGGGCGATCTGGGCGTCAAGGTGATCCAGGCAGCAGTCGTTTTTATTTGTCACTAGAAGATAACCTCATGCGGATTTTTGCCTCTGATCGTATGCGCGGGATCATGCAGAAAGTGGGGATGAAACCGGGTGAAGCGATAGAGCATCCATGGATCACCAAAGCGATCGAAAATGCGCAGCGTAAAGTGGAAGGGCGAAATTTCGAAATTCGTAAACAATTGTTGGATTTTGATGATGTTGCCAATGCGCAACGGCAAGTGATTTATCAACAACGTAGCGAAATTATGTCAGAAGATAATTTGAGTGCGACGGTAGCAAGTATCCGTGAAGATGTAGTGGAAGGTTTAATTAATATGTATGTCCCGCCAGGGAGCCTAGAAGAGCAGTGGGAAGTGTCAAGCCTGCAGCAACAATTAGCGCGTGATTTTTCGGTGCAAAGTGATTTAGTGGCGTGGCTGGATACCGACCACGAGGTGGATGAAGCCGCATTGCGTAAGCGTATTGAAACAGAAGTTGAGAAAGCTTATCTAGCTAAGGCAACTTTGGTGGAGGATGAAGCTTTTCAACGTTTAGAAAAATCAGTCCTATTGCGTACACTCGATGATCAATGGCGACAGCATTTAGCGGCGATGGATTATTTGCGTCAGGGTATTCATTTGCGTGGTTATGCGCAAAAAGATCCAAAGCAAGAATATAAGCGTGAATCGTTTACCTTATTTTCTAATATGTTGGATAATTTGAAGCATGAAGTGATCAGTGTATTGTGTAACGTGCAAATTAGAACGGATTCTGATGTTGATCAACTTGAAGATCAGCGTTTGGCAAAGACTGCGCGTGATATGAAATTAACCCACGAAGAAATGAATATGGTCGCGTCGCAACAAGCACAAACCACTGACGGGAAGCCCGAACCTTTTGTGCGCGATGAACGTAAGATTGGTCGCAATGAGCCATGCCCTTGTGGCTCGGGAAAGAAGTATAAGCAGTGTCATGGGAAGCTGCAATAACTATACCCGTGATCTTTGAAAGAGGGTAAAAATTAATTTGTAACTGCTTACCTCTTTATTTGTATCCGTCATTACCCGGCGTGACCGGGTAATCCAGGCGCGGTATCTTCATGAGCACTGGTGTTTTTAGTTTTTGCCATCCATTTTATAACACCAAGCATAATAATTAGAGCCTCTTATTGCATCGATCCTGGATTACCCGGTTACGCCGGGTAATGATGGTTTTGTGTCTTATTTTATA
>JAZGGN010000159.1:0-5607 GCA_036480475.1 Gammaproteobacteria bacterium | reverse complement strand
ACCTACAAGATGCATATCATTCTTCAAATCTATATAAACATAAACTACACGATCAGTCATCAGACTTACTCCGGTCAGACTTTACTGTGGTTAAGCGAATACGCTTAGGAAGATTTTCTTCATCAAGCATAAGGCCTGTTTCATCAAACCTTATGTCAGCTAGATCAGCAAGCCGCTTGCTCATCCCAAGCACGAATAGCACCGCAGCATAAATACCCAACGAGACGGAGGGGTCCCCCTTTTCAACTTTGTTCAAGGTCGGAGCACTGATCCTTGCGCGCTCTGCCATCAACGCCATAGGGATACGCCGCCTACGCCGCGCATTATTAATATCATTCCCCAGTTTTTGTAGTGCCCTTTTAATGGGGATAGGCAGGGGAGAGATAGGTCTCATATTTCCCTCTAATATTAATTATCTTTTATGTTAATACTTATATTATAAGCGTTAATTAATATTAAGTCAATTTAATTCTTCATCTAACAGGTTTGGCTCCCTGATCTTTCATGTAACCTGTTGAAATATATACCCGTTATCCTTCAAAGAGGGCACTTAATTAAGATTTCCCAATGGCTCTGAAGTTTAGCTTTTTAGCGCCCAGATTATGGGTAGATTTGAACAAAAACAATAAAAATCACGCGGATTTTAGTGTGCTAAATGACAAGTGATTTTTATTGTTTTTGTTCAAAGATGCGCCTAAAATGACCTTCTTTGAAGGATAGCGGGTATATATCTATTTATTATCTAGTGAACCTCAGTTTCAAGCTTATGGGGTAGGCAAACACGTCTATTGCCATACTGTGGTCGATTAATACACTGAATCTTAGGTGTTTTTTTAAGTTACCTGGGGAAAAGTCTAAAGCCGAATGGTAATGAATCTATAAAAGCGCCAACACTTTATCGATGTGATCTGTTGTATTAAAACCATGTGGGGCTAAGCGGATCGTGTTGTTGCGCTGGGTGTAATAAATATTATTTTGTTGCAGTTTGCTGGTGAAGGCACTGACCTTCCCTGGTGGGATAAAAGTTACGATCGGACTTTGACTGGTACTTGAGCTTAAGATTTTTACGTCTTGCTGCAATAACCCCGTTCTTAATTGTTGCGCAAGTTTTAAGGCGTGTTGATGGATATTTTCGAGTCCAGTATCGAGTAAGAGTTGTGCGGAGGCCGCGGTTGCCATGCTGGCCATAATATTCGGTGAGCCAGGCTCAAATTTGCGTGCGCCTTTTTTAGGGGTGAGTGATTTATTGCTTGGATCACCAAGTTCACCATAAGTGCCAGTGCCATGCAAAAGCGGGTGTAAACTTTCACTGCGGTCTGCGGCCAAAGCCAAATAACCATGTCCAGGGATCCCTGCACATAACCATTTATGACAACCGCCACATAAAGCATCTACACCCATGTTTTGTAAATCAAAAGGAATAATCCCAATGCCTTGAATGCCATCGACAACCAACCAGGCATTCCCTTGTTTACACGCCTGTGAAATTTGCTTTAAATTAACCATCGCGCCGGTACGATATTGCACCCATGAAACGGCAACCACCCTTGTTCTCGGGGTGATCGCTTCTATAAATTGTTGTGTATCCAATTGATAATTTTCTTGGACTGGGATCCAATTAATTTTTAAATCAAATTTTTTGGCAGCCACCAACCAGGGATAAATATTGGAAGGATATTCATCTTCATATAAAACAATTTCATCGCCTTTGCGCCAGTCAAAGCCCAAGGCAACTTGCGAAATTGCAGCTGCTGTGGTTTGCATAAATGCAATATTCTCTGCTTTAGCACCAATGAGTTGCGCAGTAGTTTGGCGACTTTTTTCATAGTGTTGTATGAGTGTTGTCAACGTATGTGTGTCGTGTTGCACCATAAGATCGGTGTAGTGTTGAATGGCTTGTTGGGCCGCTTTACTCATTGGTGTAATGGCTGCATTATTGAGATGCACTCGATCGGTTTGCACGAATTGCTTGCGGAAATGCGTTATGATATCAGCTTCATTCATAATGGATCACCTATGAAAATTTTTAATAGACGATACTTGCTGACGATATTGCTTTTTATTTTACTGCCTATTCCTGCATTGGCCTGGAATGCCAGTGGTCATATGTTGGTCGGACAGATCGCGTATCAGCATTTAAAACCCAGTGTAAAAGAACAAGTGGATACAATCAACCAAGCGTTAAACAACGAGACGGATCATATGAATTTTGTGCAAGCAACCACTTGGGCAGATGTGCTCAAAGGCCAAGGGGTACGTATTTTTGATACCTGGCATTATATTAACCGTCCTTATGCCGTGGACAACAAGAAGGGATTTAAACCACAACGACAAAATTTAGTATGGGCTGTAAATGAAAGTATAAAGGTGTTAAAAAATCCCAAAAGCGGCCCATTAATGCAAAGTTTTTTCTTGCGATTTTTAATTCATTTGGTCGCTGACGCGCATCAACCACAGCATACCATCAGTTTTTTTAGCCAAGATTTTCCTCGTGGTGATTTGGGTGGTTTGTTATACAAAATAAAAGCGCCAGGGGCAAACAATCTGCATGAATTTTGGGATCGTGGTGCGGGTCTTTTTTATGACTATGGTGGTCGCCAGAGACTAAATTTCGTACAAGTTGTCAAATTAAGTCAAGCCTTACAAGGTGATTATCCAGCGGAGCAATTGAGCACAAAGATTAAAAATCTTGATGCGCAAATTTGGGTGAATGAAAGTTATAAGCTTGCCATAAATTTTAATTATCAAACGGCTAAGGGAAGCAAGCCCGATGCCGACTATATAAAGCAAGGCCAAGTGATAGTAGGTCAGCAAATTGTGCTGGCTGGTCATCGTTTAGCAGCCTTGTTAAATAATCTATATGGTTGAGGGAATATGCATAAAATCTTGATTGTCGGTGCGGGCAAAATTGGTTGTCAAATTGCGGCGATGATGATTGACAGTGGTGATTATCATGTGACCCTGGCGGATCTGGATTTCACTAATGAGGGAGTGGTGCGTTTATGCAAGCATTTGCCACAAATCGAAACGGTTGAAATTGATGTTGTTAACAAGGAGGCACTTTGCAGTGTTGTCCGGGATAATGACATTGTCGCGGTAATTACGTGTCTGCCCTATTACTTAAATACAAAAGTTGCTGAAGCGGTTGGTGAGTGTGATGCTCACTATTTTGATCTTACTGAAGATGTGAGTAGCACGGATTTTGTCAAAAAAATTGCTGAAGGCAAAAAGGTTGCTTTTATCCCACAATGTGGCTTAGCGCCAGGATTTATTAATATTGTTGCACATGATTTGATGCAACGCTTTGATCAGTTGGATAGCGTAAAATTATATGTCGGCGCCTTGCCACAATATGCCAGTAATGCGCTGCATTATGCATTAACCTGGTCGACTGACGGTGTTATTAATGAATATGGCAATCCTTGCCATGCGATCGTTGATGGTGAAGCAATCATGGTATTGCCACTTGAAGGTTTAGAGTTGGTTCAATTAGACGGTTGTACTTACGAAGTGTTTAACACGTCTGGTGGCTTAGGTAGTTTAATGCAAACCTATGCAGGCAAGGTGAATCATTTACATTATAAATCGATGCGTTACCCTGGGCATTGTGAAAAAATGCGTTTCTTGATGAATGATTTAAAATTAAATCATGATCGCGACACTTTAAAAACAATTTTAGAAAACGCTTTGCCACAAAAATGTCAAGATGTGGTAATCGTTTATGCGCTGGCCATCGGATGGCGTGATGGTGTGTTGGCGCAAGAAACCTTTGCTAAAAAATATTATCCACAAGCCATTGCGGGTTTGCCGTGGTTGGCGATCCAAGTAACCACCAGTGCGGGCGTATGTGCTTTGGTCGACACCGTATTAACACAAGCAGGGAAATACCAAGGATGGATCCGACAAGAGCAATTTAGTTTGCAAGATTTTCTCGATAATCGATTTGGGCGATACTTCTTGTCATTGGAGTGAATTATGGGGTTGTTAAGAAAATTAGGCATTAAAAATATCAATCCAGGGGCTTATGCGGGTGCGCTTTGGCACTCATCAACACAAGTAGAAACCTTCTCCTCAATTAATCCGGCGACAGAAAAAGAAATTGCTAAAATTGCAATGACAAAGCCAGATGACTACGAACGCGTTATACAAATTGCCAGTGATGCCTTTAAAGTATGGCGTGAAGTACCAGCGCCAGAGCGCGGTGAAGTGGTTCGTCAGATCGGTCAAGCTTTGCGTGACAAAAAAGATTTTCTAGGCTCATTGGTTTCAATGGAAAATGGAAAGTCAAAGCAAGAGGGCGATGGTGAAGTACAGGAGATGATTGACTTGGCTGATTTTGCAGTTGGCCAGTCGCGCATGCTTTATGGCAAAACCATGCATTCAGAGCGTCGTTATCATCGTATGTATGAGCAGTGGCATCCGTATGGTATCGTCGGTGTGATCAGCGCCTTTAATTTTCCAGTGGCTGTGTGGTCGTGGAATGCATTTATCGCTGCGATTTGTGGCAATGTTACTTTATGGAAGCCGTCAAGCAGCACAGCTTTATGTGCGATCGCAGTGCAAAATATTTGTAATGAAGTATTAAAAGAAAATAATTACCCAGAAATATTTAATTTATTAATAGATCAAGATCATTCCTTAGGTGAAACTATGATTGCCGATCAACGAGTTCCCTTAGTTTCTTTTACCGGTTCGACGCGCATTGGTCGGCATGTTGCTCAAGTTGTCAGTCAACGTTTAGGAAGAACCATTCTTGAATTAGGGGGTAATAATGCCATTATCGTGGATGAATCCGCTGATTTTGAATTAGTCATTCCGGCGATTGTGTTTGGTGCCACCGGCACCGCAGGCCAACGTTGTACCAGTACTCGGCGCTTGATCGTGCATGAGACAGTTTATGCGCAGTTATTAGAAGAAGTCGTGCATGCTTATCATCAGATCAAAATTGGTGATCCGATGGATGAAAAAAATTTAATGGGTCCATTGATCAATAAGAAGGCCGTTGAAAATTATGTGGTGGCCATTGCCGCGGCTCAAGAACAAGGCGGTAAAATTGCTTATGGTGGCCATGTGTTATCACAAGCGGGTTACTATGTTGAGCCCACCATTGTGACAAATTTGGAGGCTCAAAGTGATATCGTTCAGCAAGAAACCTTTGCCCCCATTCTTTATATTATGCCTTATCAACATATAGAGGAAGCCATTGCCATACACAATGATGTACCGCAAGGATTATCTTCCGCAATTTTCACCAATGATTTGCAGCATGCCGAACAATTTTTAAGTGGCATTGGCAGCGATTGTGGCATTGCCAATGTCAACATTGGCACTTCAGGGGCGGAGATCGGTGGCGCTTTCGGTGGTGAAAAAGAAACCGGTGGAGGGCGTGAATCCGGTTCGGACGCTTGGAAGGCTTATATGCGCCGCCAAACCAATACCATTAATTGGGGGAAGACCTTGCCGCTGGCGCAAGGGATCCAGTTTTCATTGTCAAAGGATTAAGCAACCGGTAGTGTTTCAAAATAGTTCATACTAAATTGCCATCTAAAATTCGTGAGAATTAATAAATAAACCAATAACGATATCATGCATAAGAATTGTTTTTGA
>JAZGGN010000158.1:0-11378 GCA_036480475.1 Gammaproteobacteria bacterium | reverse complement strand
AGGCGTGTATGGGTCTTACAGTAGTCCAGAAGAAGCACAAAATGCCTTAGAGGCACTACCTGAAGAGATGCGCGGTAATGCCAAAGTGCAAAATTGGGGTGAGCTGCAAAAAGATGCCAATCGATCTGCACCACCATCAGCTTCTCCCAATGATATCTTTGGGGATGAATCTTTAGGGGCAGGTTTTACACCACCAAGCGTTAGCGATAACAACGCCAGCACATCATCCAACAGTAGTGGTGCTGATGGTGGCCCAAGCAGCAATAAAGAAGCTAATTTCCCTGAGATGATTGTTAATGACTAGTGATTTCTTAATGGGTAATGGGTGATAACGAGGTCTCGCAACGAGGTCTCGTTATCTATAAACTCTATATATCATGAGTAAACCCGCACTTGCCATCTATCTGAAAAATCATTTACGCATCGCTGTTAAAACCCGCTTAGGCCAAGGCTTAACGCCTCACTACGCACAAGCATTTTATCGTTTGGCATTGACTTGTCTTAGTGAAAATTTACCTATATTGGCTAAACATTTCGATATTTTTATTTGCCCTTCTGCAAGCCTGGATCAAGCCTGGGCAAAAGCGCAATGGCCACAGTATACCGTGCTGCCTCAAATTGAAATCAACGATCTCGGTGTACGCTTAAACCAGACCGATCAACAGATCCGTGCTTTAGGTTATCAACAAATTTGTATTATTGGCAGTGATGCGCCCACTTTAGCCAATCATATGATTCTACAAGCCATACACGAACTAACAACACATGATACCGTCCTTGGACCTTGCTTTGATGGTGGTTTTTACTTGCTCGGCAGCAATAAAGCTTTGCCTTCACTGTGTACTATCCCTTGGAGCAGCACCAAAACACTACAAGCCGCCAAAGCGTTATTCACCTCACAAGACCGTTCTATTGCAGCTTTGCCACCATGGTATGATATCGATACGGTCGATGATTTAAATTTATTGCCATCCGATCTAGATGATCGTTCGTCCGCACAGCAGCAACTTAAAATTTGGCTGACGCAATTACCACAAGTATCGATTATTATTCCAATACACAATGAAGCCTCAAGAATAACTTCCTTTATTAAATCACTGCAACAATTAACGCCTGTACCAGAAATTATTATGGTTGATGGAGATAGCCAAGATAATAGCGTCGCGTTAGGCGATAAATTAGGGATCAAAATTATTCGTCTACAAGAAACCAACCGTGCCCAACAAATGAATCGTGGCGCACAACAAGCCAGTGGCAATATTTATTTATTTTTACATGCAGACAGTCATTTAAGCTTAAGCGCTTACCATGCCATGCTCAACTGTTTAGCGGATGAAAATATTTCTGGTGGTTGCCTTAGTTTTGCATTGGCACAAAGTCAGCACAGTTGGCGTGCCTGGTTGATTGAAAAGGGGGTGGCACTGCGCGTTAAGTTATTTAAAACGCCCTATGGTGATCAAGGCTATTTCGTCAAACGTGCAGCATTTGATCGTATTGGTGAATATAAAATAATGCCTTTATTAGAAGATGTTGAATGGTTTGGACGCCTTAAAAAACAGACAAAAATCGTTATTTTGAAACAGAAATTAATCACTTCCGCACGACGCTTTCAGAGCCGTGGTTGGTTGCGATCGAGCTTGATGAATATCAGCATCATGCTACTTTATTATTGCGGCGTTCAACCTCGGAAGTTGGCGCGGTTTTATTATGGAAAAAAATTTAGCACAATAAAATAAAACGAAAAAAGCCAAATCCACAGAAATTTAAATAATATCCATGCCTGGATTGCCCTATCCAGCAGGGCAATGACGGACTCCATGCGATTCCTCCGCCATGAGGCAATAACCCTGAAAAAAGCACTCTTCCTATTTCCAGCTTACAGTTCCAGGGGAAATCCACTCTGTGCCAACACTTTTCTCGTCATCATCCGGCATGACCGGGCAATCCAGGCGCAGTATTTTTATAGACGTTGGTGCTTTTAGTTTTTATCTCAGAATAGGTCAAGAAATCTCGTCCAATGAATAATCATCACGGATCACAAAATCAAAATAACGACGCGGGTAAGGTTCATCAATTAAAGTAAAATGCCACCATTCTTTTTCATAGTGTTCAAAGCCATGCTTTTCCATCACTGATAATAAAAACAAACGGTTTTTGCGCGCTTGCTCGCTGATACCTGTAGCATGGGTATGCGAAGCTGAGTCAAAAAAATCAAAGGAGGTCCCCATATCCAATGCTTGCTCATTGCCGCTTGCATCACGCACTACAATCGTCAAATCAAACGTACTGCCACGACTATGGGTAGAATAACTACCCGCAATATAGCCTAACTTACATAAGTCTTCCTTACTTAAATCTGGATAGTACTGTGCTTTATTCTTTTGATCGACAGGATCCGCAACCCACTGCTTAAAATCCTGTATCGCTTGTTGTGGCCGATACGCGTCAAATATTTTCAGATGATAACCTTTGTCATAACCATCCAATGCATCCTGCACTGCCCTTAAAGCACGCGCAGCTTTTAAGGTTGTGAGCACTCGATTACCTTCATATCCAGCGATCGGTCGCCCAATGAAATTATCCTGACCCGCATAAGCCAAGACAACGACAATCCGCGGATCATCCAAATAAACAAAATTTTGCGGTGGCTTTTCTTTGGCCATGACAGGGTTTGTAAAATTTGCTAACATCATTATCAATATCATTAACAAAGCATAGAGTGGCTGAGTCAAATCAAATCCTTTTAATATGGGACGTCTTTGATTATAACCAAAGTATCATCACACTTAAACAACAATATTATGAATAAAAAAATTACAACACTCATACAACGCTACCAACTACAGCCCCACCCAGAGGGCGGCTACTACCATGAAGTTTACCGCGCTGATGAGCAAATCACATCAGAGCGATTTCAACAAACCCATTGCGCGTCTACCAGCATTTATTATTTGCTCGTTGCGAAACAACATTCAGCATTTCACCGCTTAGGATCGGATGAAATCTTTCACTTTTATCAGGGGACAACGGCCCTCAAAATACATATTATTGACACTCAAGGAAAGCTGCAAACAAAATTACTCGGTATTGACAATGACGACCAACAACCACAGTTAATGATCCCTCAAAATTGTTGGTTTGCCGCTGAATTAAGCAAGCAAAGCGATGATGATTACGTCCTCAGCGGTTGCACCGTCGCCCCCGGCTTTGAGTTTGAAGACTTTGAATTGGCTAAGCGAGCAGAATTGATTGGGAGATACCCGCAGCATGAAAAGATTATTGGTCAGTTAACCTAAAGTCTGCGTATAGCTTGTATATTGACTCACCCCTTTACTTGTATCCGTCATTACCCGGTCAAGCCGAGCAATTATGGGCTTGTCTTTCATCTTATCGAAAGGCGCAGCCCTCTAATAAAGCGAGAGTTTTATTCTTATCATCATCTTCAGTTACAGAGTCCCTGCTCGCTGAGGAAGCTTGATCTTCAGACTTAAAAAAGGAAGCGTGATCTTCAGACTCAGAAGAAGCCTTTGCTTTCTTCTTTTTAACTCTAACCCTGTTAACTTGATAACCAGACCAAAATAAAGCAACTATAATATTAGAAATTGAACCAACAGCAATCACTGTGTCTGTCGCACTACCGAACCAATCAACACCAGCACCAACACCGATAAGAGTAACTGAAACAAGTTGTAAAAAGACCCGTAGAAGTTTTATTTTTCTCAAGTTATAACGTGCTTTGCACTTTTCTACTTGAGAGTTAGCCTGGGTAAGCAGTACATGTTCTGAATCATCCCTTCCCAATGAGCCAAAGATTTCTTCCCTTAAATCATCTCTATGTTTTTCAGCACTTTTTAATTCCTGTCGGGCATCCCACAATTTTTGACACGCAAATAAAAATGTTGCGGTATAGTTTATTATAGCAACTACTAAAAAAATCGTGAGTACAGTACCTGTACCCGCGCCTAAAGAGCAAATATCTAAAATAGCTAAGATCAACAGAGCAAGACCAACAGCACCATGAATCCCACCTATACCAACTTCAATATTAAGACGCTGCCCATCCCACTTTACTCGTTCTTTAGTTTCAAGGCACTGTTCTTTCCATCGAGTAAGAAGCAATATATTTAAATCTTTTACAGAACCCGTAAAATCTTGGGGAACTTTAATAGTATTGTCGGAGCTATCAGCTATTATCGCTTTTGCTATCTCTGAAAAAAGTTTCTCTTGTGCTGGTAGGCTATCATTTGCAGTGTTATTCACCTGTCTCTCAACTGCTGAAATTGCCAAGTAAAGAGCCTCTCTTTTTTCATTTAAGTCCTTTAATATTGCACGGCGACTGCTCCACTTAGCAGCTTCAACTATAGCGGCAACAAAAGAGATCCCACCAGACGCTATTAAAAGAAAGTTAAGACTCTCACTTGCCAAACCAAACATCATTGCCAACCAAGTTGACTCAAAGACACCAGCAGCACTCGCTTCAGTCGCCTCTAAAGAAACAAAACCTGCATGCTTTAGTTTACTGCTGCTTGATGATCCTGGGTTCTTTGCCTCTGCATAATCATCAGCGCAAGTACGAAGAGTACGAAGAGTATCAGGAGATAGTGGTTCTTGCATAACATGTACCTCATTTTATGGATACATACCCGTAATCTTTCAAGCAGGATAGTTCAGCGCCCCATTTTGGGAACATCTTTGAAAGATTACGGGTATAGAGCCCATACGAAAAATTAAAAAAATAACTGTTATTAATTTACATTATTTCTGGGCGCAAAAAAGGCTTGAGCCGAAGGATTTTAGAATTTGAAAGGTGGGAATAGAAAAGTGATGAATAACATAACTATATATTATCAATCATTTTAATACTCTCTTTTATTCTTCCTGCTTCCTATTGAAACATGCCCTCCTACAAGCACTGGCTTTCAAGCGCCAACCTATGACAAGCATTGTGCCATACATATATGCAACAAGGCAAGAGGAACGAAACCCGCCCATACAAAATGTGTAACTACTCACCCTGTAGAGACAAACGCTCAGATTAGGGAGTGAGCAGATACCAAAATGTTATGCTATAACGTCACATATCCCCGTGATCTTTCAAACAGGGTACTTTAACTGTTTACTCTATGTATTAAGGTAAGGAACAGACACGACACACTTCCGGTTTTGCATCTCATCTTCACGCCATTTTGAATTTTTCCTCAATCAAAATAAATTCAACCTAGCATAAACCTAAGTGCAAAACCGGAAGTGTGTCGTGCCCGTTTCTAACGGGTATAGTTACAGCATCCTAAACTCACGCCTTCTGCCGACCAAAACTCACCCGATCCCAGAGACGCTCATGGACATAATAAATACCAATCTTTAATACAAAGTCAAGCAGTCCAATCTTGATACCAAAATCAGGCGTACCAGTGATCCCCCAAGCAATCACCCCAGTGGTGATCGCACCAATGATGCGCCAACTGACTGCTTTGAATAAACTACGCTTTTTACTTTCTATTTTAGTCGATACCAATGGCTTGGCTGCAGCAACTGCCGCTTGATCACCCACTGATTTAACAATGCCACCGCCTGCAATATCACCATCGCGCTGCAATACAAATCGACCGGTCTGTTCATGGTGACTATACTCGTCAATAAATACCGGTGTCTCCAGTGAAAATGTCAATTCTGCTGTTTCTCCTGCTGTCATTTGGCGACTGTTTTTTTCAGCGATGGTCAAAGTGTCACTATCGAGGCGATCTTTGATGGCCACCACCTGTGCTTTAACTTCTGCTGTCGCTAACTTAAATAGCAATTGATCAGAAACACGCAATGCCTGCTTGTGAAACCAAAACACACTAGCAACGACTTTTGTCGTCGGTTTTTGTGCATCATGCTGCGCAATGATGACATCGCCGCGTTCAGCAAAAATCGGATCACTGAACACTACCCCCGCAGCTTCACCAACAACAACGTGCTCAACTTTAGCATTAGCGCGATATAATTGCTTGACTTGTGTGACACGATCTACTGGCTCAATCCGAACTTGATCACCCAGTCGAAGTTCTCCAGAAGTCAGTGTGCCGACATAAATTCTTTCCCCCTGTTTGCGCATCACATCTTGAATGGGGAATCGCAATACTTTAAGCGTTTGGCTTTTTTCCACCGGTATAAGATCAAGCAATTCTAAAAAGGTCGGTCCCCGATACCAACTCAATTTTTGCGAGGGCTGAGCAACTAATTCACCTTCGCGCGCACTGATGGGTAAGCTCGCAAATACTGTAATATTTAACTTGCTTAAATAACGAAGGATGTCTGCCTGCACTTGCTCATATCGTTGTTGATCGTAGTTGATCTTGTCCATTTTATTCAACACCACAACGATATTATTGATCCCTAGGTGGATCAACATATTCGCATGACGCTTGGTTTGCTCACGCACCCCTTCATTGACGTCAATAATCAGTACCGCAGTATCCGCACTGGCCGCGCCTGAAATCATGTTTTTAAGAAATTCACGGTGCCCCGGCGCATCGATAATACAAAAAGCACGCTGATCCGTGGTGAAACGAATGCTGGCAATATCAATGGTAATGTTTTGCGCCTGCTCCTCTTCTAAAGCATCAAGAAAATAAGCATATTCAAATTCTCGATTTTGCTGTTTACATAAGGCTTTGGTCGCTGCCACTTGCTCTGCGGATATTTGTTTGGTTTCTAACAGTAAACGACCAATTAAAGTCGATTTACCATGATCGACATGACCCACGATCACAATATTGACTTCTTCTTTCTCTGATCCTGCTGGCTGAGCCACTGCTTTTATGGCGACTGGCGTCTCATCGAACGAATACGACTCACTTTTTTTAACAGCTTTCATTACATATACCCATCTTGACGTAGTTTTTGCATCGCATAAGCAACCTCCTGATCTTGCGCCCGTCCGGCGCGTTCAGGTGTCGTTGTCCGTGCAAGCTCTGCAATGATTTCTGTGACGGTTGTGGCTTCGCTGGCGATACTGCCATTACAAGGCGCACATCCTAAGCTCCGATAGCGTCGACCATTACGCGCAAAATAAAGCTCACAGACTGGAATATTTTCTCTTTCAATATATTGCCAAACATCCATTTCTGTCCATTTGAGTAAGGGATGGATCCGCACATGTGTCGTTTCATCCTCAGGAATGGCAAACTGTCCCCAGAATTCTGGCGGTTGATCTTTATAATCCCAAGAAAAGCGATTGCCTCGTGGAGAAAAAATACGCTCTTTACGTCGTGAACCTTCTTCATCATGACGAATACCGGCAATAACCGCTTGATAATTATTTTCAGCAATGATCTGTTGCAAAGCATCTGTTTTCAACGCTTTACAACAATTCATACGACCTTGAGTGTGGTTCATGCCTGCCGCCAGCGCTTTTTTATTCATGCCGGTAACCAAATCGATGTTATATTCTCGCGCCAATTTATCGCGAAAAGCGATCATTTCCGGCGGCTTGTAAGACGTATCAATATGAACATAAGGAAAAGGCATGTCATCAAAAAATGCTTTGCGCGTCAGCCACAACAAAGTATTTGAATCTTTGCCAATCGACCATAGCATGGCTAAGCGACCAAAATGGCGACGCGCTTCACGTAATACCCAAATGGAATGATTTTCTAGTTCATCTAAACGGTTCATTTTATCTCTCTCTTTTGGTGAATGCCACATTCCTTGTGGGTTGGTGACTCCCACCACCAACGCCCAGCACGCTCATCTTCACCGGGCGTCACCGCACGGGTACATGGCGCACAGCCGATGGAGGTATATCCTTGGCGATATAAATCATGAAACGGCAAGCCTTGCGTTTCAATATGATCCCACACTTGCCTCTGGCTCCAAAAAGCCAAGGGGTTCACTTTGATCTGTGGATCAAATATTTCTTCAGATTCAGCGATCTGCAATTGTTGCCGAGTTTGACTTTGACCTCGCCGCTGACCTGTATACCAAGCCTCAAAACCAAGCAAACCACGTTTTAATACATCGACCTTACGTACTTGGCAACAACGCTGGCGAAAATCTAAATTTTTGCGAAATCCATAAGAGCCCTGCTGGCTTAGTAATGCTTCAACTTCGTTTTTTTCCGGAAACAACCAGTTAAGATTAACCTTGAAACGATGACGCACCACGTCAGCAATTTGATACGTTTCTTCCGGCAAACGCCCCGTATCAATGGCCACAACGTCAATGCCAGGACATTGCCGACTCAATAAGTCAATCAAAACAATATCTTCAGCACTGAAACTACAAGCGATCACCCCATGAGTAATTTCTCGCGATACCAACTGTATCACTGCATCGGGATCCTCCGCTTGCTGATTTAATTGTTCAATTAATGCTAAATTACGCATCGTTAACATACTCACTCACACAAAATATTCAGGCAAAAAAAAAGGCCACCAAACGAATGTCTGGCGGCCTTTATCTTAGAGTTTCTGTGGTTTACCTTACTTAGTTACCCTCGTCAAAATAGCTCTGCCAGACCTCACGCAGGTCAGACAGCAACAGCAACAGCAAATGGTGGAACTAAAAATAAACATAGTCGTCATGCTATAGCACCTGAGCAACCGTGTCAATTGTTTTTTCAGCCACTAGGGCAAAGCAACTCACTGCTTTAAAAGGGTTAATAGCGCGCGCTGCGCTGGGTTCAATGTCGATTCAGGGGTAAGTACTGCATTTTTTAAGCTATGGCGACAATAGTCAGGCGGTTCGGACAGCGGTTGTGATAACAGCTGCGACAATAACAATGTCACCTTAGCAATATTCTCGCGATACATTTGCATCGCCTGACTCATATTG
Organism: Gammaproteobacteria bacterium; assembly: GCA_036480475.1. Classification (GTDB taxonomy): domain Bacteria; phylum Pseudomonadota; class Gammaproteobacteria; order JAZGGN01; family JAZGGN01; genus JAZGGN01. The sequence continues at coordinate 2,561 of JAZGGN010000158.1, read as the reverse complement.
ACATGCTGAGCCGGATCATCTTGCCAACCATCATAATCGGTGGTGATGGCAATGGTACAATAAGACAATTGCGCTTCGCGGGCGAGGAAAACTTCCGGCACATTGCTCATGCCCACCAAATCACAGTTCGCATTTCGTAAAAATAAACTTTCGGCACGGGTACCAAATCTCGGCCCTTCGATACACGCATAAGTGATTTTGGTATGTAGAGGGAGTGACAATATTTCTGCCGCACGCAATACATCACTGGCCAGCGCAGTGCAAGTCGGTTGTGCCATGGCCACATGGGCCACCATTCCCTTACCAAAAAACGTCCGCTCGCGTAACCCTCTGGTAAAATCAAAATATTGATGGGGCAGACTTAAATCACCGGGTTGAATGGACTCGCGCAAACTACCAACAGCAGAAACACTAAGAATTCGCCGTGCCCCTAAGCTTTTCAAGGCCCAGATATTGGCACGATAATTAATTTCTGAAGGTAAATATTGATGCTGTTCGCCGTGTCTGGGTAGAAAAAGACATTCAACCCCGTGATATTCACCGCGAACAGTGCCAGCCGATGGCGGCCCAAAAGGCGTTGTGATCTCGTGTTTTTCGATGCGGACTAAACCATCGATGCGGTAAAGCCCACTCCCACCAATAATAGCTAACATGGTTATCCTTGTTGTGATGAGTATGAGAGTTTAACCTGGAAAGAACAGCAGCAACAAGACCTATCCCGACTAATTTATTCAGGGCAAATTAAGCAGGACAGGCCCGAGATAAATAGACTTCTTTCATAACCGAGCATAATAAGTAATACAACATGTAACATAACGCCGCTTGCGAGCAAAAGAGGATGGTTAGGAAAGAAGCCTAATGTGCAAAGCGCTTTTTTACCATACACCATATTTCGCTATGCTTCTCTCAAGTGGGCTTATCTACCCTAGCTTAGCTGCGACTTTTCATATTCTGTAGGTTTTGAAGGGGTGCTATTACCACTACTCGCATTATCACCCCCTGGTTTTTTCGCGTCCACGCTATCCTCCGGTTTCTCTCCTTTGCTCTTAACAGGACTCGGCATACGATAAGCTACCGCACTGGAGATTTGCGAAGCACCCTGCGATAAAGCACCAGACACTTTTCCAGCCATCTGTGGCGTATCTGCCGCACGATCATCGCGGAATCCAGAGAATACCCAACGTAATACTTGATCAGGCAGAATATAAATTAATGAAAAAGATTTTTCCAGCAATACCACATGCATTATCACATACACACACAACAACGCAATCGCTTTAGCAATCCCACTAAAACTAAGCATTTCAAGGCCTGGCACTAAAGAACCCATGCCCACAATGGGAGTCATCGCCCGACCAATGCTGAAGTGCAATAATTGGATCGCCGCATAAGATAGTAAGATAGCACCGACATAACCAATTACCATCATCGTCGGGCGCAGAAACAAATTAAATAACAGCGGGAGCGCGCTGTCTCCTGCTTTACCAAATAATTCACTATTGCCCTCAGGATGCATAATGCCCAAGGCAACCAAAGGTGCAGCAACCATGGCTTCAATCACTGCGATCATCCATGAGACTGCGCCAAGAATAAAGAAAATATAAGGCAGCAATGGAATATAATAAGCAAGCGTCAAACCCGCCGTAAACATTGCTAATAACACACCTAACAGCACTGGACCTGCCATTGCCATGATAGCAAAAACTTGCGGTGCAATAGCAATGCCTCCTGCGGACATAGCAAACAACGTCAACGAACCCTGCCAAATCATAACAGACTGATCTATCAACATATTGCCAACTAAAGTAAGACCAACCATCGGATTAACAACCCCGGTCATAATGTCTTCTATCATAATGGCCCATATTATTACCCAAGCACTTAATAGGAGATTTAACGCGAGCGTAATCGCTAAAACCACTATGTTGGTCATGCTCATAATCATGGTTAGCAAAGGCATGACAATCATTTTAATAAGTAAAGTACCAATTGAACCCATCATATTGAAAACTCCGCCCTTAAAGCGCATATTATCCAGACCGCCAATCCCAGTTATTGCACCAACGGCTTGCTCTGTTATTCCAGGATTACCTCGATTAGCAACAGAGGCAACATCTTTACCCACACCAAAAGGCGCAGCACTGGTCACATACTCACTCACGTCACTGAGACCTGCCTTGATTAAATCAATATAACCTGGCTGTAAAAATGGATTATCACCACGGGTCCAATCATCAAGTCCACCACCATTTAAATCAGGCACAGAAACGGTTAAATCATTCTGATCTATCATGAAATCCTTAGTTACACTGGCAATGCCAGCAACATCATAAAAATAACTACCTGCCAGGATCCAACCTTGTCGTTTAGCATTGTCCAGAAATTTAACCTGATTGCTAAAAGGATCTGTACTGTAAGCGGTCCCATTATTTCCCTTAGTATTCTGCCCCCATGCCAAAGCATCCGTCAGTAAATTCAAAGTGGGCCGCATAATGGCATAATAACTACTGGCCGTATTCATCAGCTCATAGCCATTGAATAAAGGCGGGTTAATACGACAT